>CAIJFC010000313.1 GCA_903819815.1 uncultured Bacteroidota bacterium | reverse complement strand
AGATACTTTTCTTTGGTATTTCAATGAAGTTCCTGTTAAACGACGAGGAAGAATTTTTCCTTGCTCATTTACAAATTTCAATAAGAAATCAGCATCTTTATAATCAATATATTTGATACCCGATTTTTTGAAACGACAATATTTTTTTAATTTATTTGTTTCTATGTTCAAAGGCGTAAGATATCTGATATCTCCGTCTTTTTTTCCTGAAGCCGATTGTTGTAATGTTGACATAATAATTACGCTTTAGATGATTTTAATTTAGTTCTTCTTCTTTCAGCCCAAGAAATGGCGTGTTTATCTAAACTTACAGTTAAGAAACGCATAATTCTCTCGTCACGTCTAAATTCAGTTTCAAATGCAATAAGAACCTCTCCGGCAACTTTGAATTCGAATAAATGGTAAAAACCACTTTTCTTGTGTTGAATTTCGTAAGCCATCTTTTTTAGGCCCCAATCCTCTTTGGATACCATTTCTGCTCCTCTGGAAGTAAGAAAATCTTCAAATTTGCTTACTGTTTCCTTTACCTGAACTTCAGATAAAACGGGATTTAAAATGAAAACAGTTTCATAATGATTCATAAAAATATATTTTATTGTTAAATTGGATGCAAAAGTAGCTTATATTTTTGAATTGGCAAACAAACTTCCTAAATTTATTTACTTACGTAGCAATCCAATAAAAATAGGGGGTAGCTAACTTATTCAGATGTTAAAAGCGATATTTTAAATTAATTCCATTCCAAAAGTAGGCTTTGCTAGACCCTGGGTTTACATCTGCAGCCATTCCAATAGGAAACCCATTTCCTGGATCAAAATCATTAATACTTCCTCCTAGAAACAAAAAGGTATAATTGGTTTGATTGGTTAAATTATTTCCTGCAACGAAGAAATCTAAACTTATTTTTTTATTTTTAGAAGCTATTTTATAACCCAATTTAGCATTTAGTAACCCGAAACCGTTAACGGTATTGGTATTAGCAAAATCAGAATAAACCTCACTTAAATAATTAAATGTCGAGTTTAAATAAATTCCTTTTGGGGATTGAAAATCCAATCCTACGGAATATTTTTGTTTTGGAACTCCTACCACCTTTTTATTTGAGAAATCAGATAAAATACCGCCTACTCTGGTTGAAAAATCAGTGTATTTGAAATCATAATAAGAAAAATTTACAAATGATGTCACTTTAGAAAGAAATGGATTTGAATTAATGGTAAACACATACCCAATACTTGCTTCTAATCCTTTATTCACCTGATTTCCTGTATTGGCAGTATAAGTATAGCTTCCGCCAGCAGGATTCGCAGCACTTAATTGAGTCAATTTATTTTCAATATTCATATTAAAAAGTGACACTTGATAATCAAAATGGGTGTTAAATAACAATCCTTGAGCTGAAAACTCAACCATTTTAGCTTTTTCTGCAATTAAGTCGTCATTGGTTTTATTTAATGCCGCAATAAAAGACGTCGAAGCAGTTGGGGCATTGTATCCTTCACTATAACTCAAATTAAAAATTTGATCTTTATACGTTTTTTGAATTGCAATATGTGGATTATAAGAAGTGGCAAACGATTTACTAAACGAGGTGTTTTTGGTATTTCCAACGATCAAACCGGGTAAAGCCAATAAATCAATTCGGTCGTAATCGATATGATTTGCGCTTAAACCTAGGATTACTGACACATCATACTTTTTGAAATTGATTCTATCGTGAATAAAAACAGATTGCTGATTGGTGGTGTATTTATAATAATTTCCGGGCGCTATAGGTGAAACGGTAAGCGGATTATTACTATCGCCAGTAAATCTAAAATTAGATATCAACGACTTGCATTGTTGAATTTCTGTTCCAAAATCCAACACATTTTCAATCTCATTTGAAATACCATTGGTTTTAGTAAATACAGATCGAATGCCATAATTTGGTGAGCTGGCTTGTTCGTATGCTCCCGCAACAACTCTTTCAGAATCAGTACCGGAATAAAACAGTACGGTTGAATTACGAAATGTATTGGAGAGTTTATAATTATTAGAAACCCCAAAACGGGTTGATTGCATCTCTAAATGGGAATTTTTTATCAAGTATGCCTGATTTCCAGGATCATTATTTGCATAATAATAGGAATATGGAATTTGACCTGAAATTCCTTCGTGAGAAAAATTATGACTTAAAAACACATTAACCGATTGCTTGTCAGTGAATTTAAAATCCCCTTTATAGGTAATGAAATTCTTTAAACTCTGACCATTTGGACGGTATCCATCTGATTCTAAATGGCCAAAATTCACAAACATTGAAGCATTGTCAGTAACTAAATCCAAGCGAGTATTGGTTTGTACCAAATTAAAAGATCCTGTGGTCGTATTTTGAGTTAAAGAAATTCCTTTTTCATCAGAATTTTTTAAATAAAAGCGAACCACTCCTCCCACTCCCGCGCCATACATCGTGGAAGCTGGACCTTTAACCACTTCAATATTATCGACTACCGAAAAATCAACATCGTCTAATATCGTAACTCCTTCAGCATTTGTTAACGGAAATTGGTTAAAATAGGCTTTGATTCCCCAATTATTAAACTTTTGGTCGTTTCCGTAACCTCTTATCACAATTCGCTGACCTCCCACTTGCGTTCTTTTATCTACTTGAACACCAGCCATAACTCCTAAGCTTTGTTCTAAAAAAGCAGGATTATTTCTATTCAATTCTTGTGAAGATAACAACTCAGTGGACTGACCGTGGCGCTTGAATTCACTTTGTTCTTTTAAAATTTTTGGTCGAGCGTTTATAGTAATATTTTTTAATTGGTAAATTGAATCTTGTTTGGATTGCGCTACTATTTGCATAGAAAACAACGAAACCATTAAAACTACTATTTTTGTTATCATATTTTCTTTATTGTTTTAAAGTACTATTATATTATAATTAATTCTAATAAAAATCGACATTAATAATTACTCGAATGGATCTATAAGCGGCAACAGCTTCAAAACTATTTAATATTTTTTGAAGTGTACTTTTTGTAGTTACTATTGATGTTGCCGCAGGTATTTTAACCATAATAGTTCTTATGTATTCATTTCGAATACGGCTAATTGCGGGTTCTTCAGGGCCTAAAACCGGCATTGGCAAACTTTGCTGCATTACTTGATACAACCACATGGATCCTTCCTTTAGTTTTTCGTAATCGCGATGTTTTAAAGTGAGCTTTATCAATTTATAATAGGGTGGATATTTATAAATTTCTCGTTCTAATAATTGCTCTTTAAACATGGATTCGTAATCATTCCGAGTGACTTGCTGAATCGTGTTATGAAGCGGTGTGAAGGTTTGAATAATCACTTTACCTTGTTTTTCAGACCTTCCAGAACGACCTGAAACCTGAGTCATCATTTGAAAACTTCTTTCGTAGGCTCTAAAATCGGGATGGTAAAGCAGGTTATCGGCGTTCATAATTCCTACCAAAGTAACATTATCAAAATCCAAGCCCTTGCCTAACATTTGGGTTCCAACCAATATATCTATTTCACGGTTTTTAAAACTGTCAATTATTTTTTCAAATCCAAATTTGCCTCTCGTAGTATCCTGATCCATTCTACCAATCTTATGACTCGGAAAAAGGGCAACCAATTCTTGCTGGATTTGCTCCGTTCCAAATCCCTTGGTGGTTAAATTTACACTTGAACAAGCGTGACAATTGGTAGGTTTTGCGATGGAATAACCACAATAATGACAACGCAATTGGTTTTTATGTTTGTGATACGTTAAACTAACATCACATTGTTGGCATTGTGGAACGTGACCACAAGTCAAACATTCCAATAATGGAGAATAGCCGCGACGATTTTGAAACAAGATCACTTGCTCGCCTAGAGTTAGTGATTTGGTAATTTCTTCAATCAAAACTTCGCTAAAATGCCCCGACATTTTTTTTCTAAAATACTTGTCTTTTAGATCTACCAATTCAATTTCTGGCAGTGTTACCTTTCCGTACCTTTCTACAAGGGTAACCAATCCGAACTTTCCAGTTTTAGCATTATTATAAGTTTCTATACTTGGCGTTGCCGATCCTAAAAGTACTTTTGCTTTTTGTAATCCAGCCAAAACAATAGCGGCATCGCGAGCGTGATATCTTGGCGCAGGATCGACTTGCTTATAGGTTTGCTCGTGTTCTTCATCCACAATTAGGAAACCTAAATCCTGAAATGGGAGAAATAATGCCGACCTCGCTCCTATTACAATTTCCGCTTTTTCAGATTTATTAAGCACCTGATTCCAAACCTCAACTCTTTCGTTATTACTGTATTTTGAATGAAAAACTGCGACTTTATTTCCAAAATGAGCACGCAATCTTCCTACCAATTGAGTAGTCAATGCAATTTCAGGTAATAAATAAAGAACTTGTTTTCCTTTGGCAAGATACTCTTCAATGAGCTTGATGTAAATTTCTGTTTTACCACTTGCGGTAACCCCATGAAGCAAACAAACTTCTTTTTTGGATAATGATTCTTTTATTGAATTAAAAGCAAGATCCTGAGGTGCGCTTAATTTTAAATGGCCTTCATTAGATACTCCTTTAAAATTTACTCGATCTTCTTGAAGGTAATATTCTTCGAAAATATTTTTATCAATTAAGGCTTTAATAATTGTTGAAGTGGTTTGCGCGGTTTCGGTAAGTTTTTTAACTGTTATTGGTTTCTTTTCAGTAGCTGACAATTGGAAATAAGACAAAACAACTTCCTTTTGTTTGGTTGCGCCTTTTAAATTTTCTAGTAATTGTTCTAATCCGTTATTCGAATCAAATTCCTTATTTAATCGAACGTAACGGACTAATTTAGGCTTATAACTTTCAAGCATTTCCTCTTGAAGTACTACTATGTTTTTGTCAATTAGTTTTTGAAGAATAGGAAAAATACTTTTTTTATTTACAATAGATATAATATCATCTACTTTGAGTGAACTTTGATGTTGCAGCGCTTGATAAATTAAATATTCATCATCCGAAAGTTGCGATTCTTCGACATCAATATCTTGTTTTTGAGAAATAACTGTTTCACTTTCAAGTAATAATGCACTTGGAATTGCCCCTCGAAACACGTCTCCAATAGCACATAAATAATAAGATGCAATCCATTTCCAATGTTCTATTTGAGTTTGGGTTACTAAAGGCTTCTCGTCAAGGATTTGATGAATTTCTTTAGCATCATATAATGTGGGAGCGTTTTGGTGTAATTCTATTACTAATGCGGTGTAGATTTTACTTTTACCGAAGGGCACAGCAACTCTCATCCCTTTTTTTATATAGTGGAATTCTGCTTCAGAAACACTGTACGTAAAAGTTTTGGCTAGGGAAAGTGGTAAAATTACTTCAACGAAAAATTGCATTTATTTTATTTTACTCGTTCCCAGTATTGTGTTCTACCAATTAAAGAAATTCCTAAATAACCACGAACTTTAAGTTTATTTGTGCTTTCCAATTCAATATAACATTTGTATAATTTTCCGGATTTAGGGTCTAAGATTTTACCATCGTTATATTCTGTTCCGTCTTTTGATAATCCTTTGATGATTATTAAACCTAAAATTGGTTTGTTGTGATCGTCACCAGGGCAATCTTTACAGGTATTATTACGGTTTTTTGGGTTTAAAATATCGATGACTTTACCATAAATTTTATTGTTGTATTCAAAGATTTCAACTACTGACATTGCTTTACCCGTTACCTCATCAATGGTATTCCATTTTCCTATAACTCCGCGACTTTGAGCGTAGAAATTCATTGAAAATAAAACTAAAATAATAACGACAAGTTTTTTCATAATTTAAAAGTTTTTAGCCCCGATAGCAGCGGTATCCCTCGCTTTTTAGCGAGGATATAGTGGATAGCGGGAATAGCTTCAAAAGAAACTAATTGTTAATTTTATTAATTTTTAATTTACTAATTATAGAATTCAATTCGAATCCTAGCAACAATATCATACAATTGATCCAAATATAAAACATCATGATCAATAATGTGCCTATTGAGCCATAAAGTTCGTTGTATTTTGAAAATTTTATTACCCATATTCCGAAAAAGTAAGAAGTAATAATCACCAAAATAGTCGTAAATACCGAACCAATTGTTATTAATGGTTGTTTGTTTTTATTTTTAGTTCCAAATTTAAATAAAATTGAAATGGTAATTAATATCATCAAAATTACGAAAGCATAACGACTCAAGATAATAATTGGAATTTGATCGCTTAAAACGTCTTGAATAATTGTTTTTTGAATAAAAACCTCAAAAATAACGATGGCTGCCACGGTGATTAACAGCAAGACTGACAACACTAATGATAAAGCCAAGGCAATTAAATATTGTTTAAAAAACCCTCTTTTTTCTAACACATGACGAGAAGATTCGAAACCTCCAAGAATGGCATTTAAACCGTTGGCCATTAAAAATATAGACAAGAAAAATCCAGTTGACAACAATCCTGATTGACTGTTATTGAGAATATCATTGATAATACTAAAAATAGCATCGTAGGTGTTTGGGGGCACTCCATCTTTAACAAATTCTAAAAAATCCGTTTGAAAACCCTCAATTGGAATAAAAGGAATGAGGTTTAAAATGAATAATGCAAAGGGAAACAATGCCATAAAAAAGCTAAAGGCAACGGCACTGGCATGGTAGGAAAGTGCGCCTTCAAAAATTCCTAAGGAGTACATTTTTATAAGGTCGTAGAATGACAATCCGTGAAGCCACAACGGTTTAATTCGTTGTAGAACATGGATTGTATTTCTTAGTACAGGAATTTCTTCAAATTTCATTTAGAATGTAATTTTTAAAGGGCTAATTTAGAACTAATTTCGGTAATCTGAAAGCATCTTAGTTTTGTAAATTATAAAAATAGTTTATTATCTTTGAAAAAAAATACCATGAGTCAAAACATCATACTTAACAATCAAGAAATTAAGCATAAAATCACTCGTATTGCCTACCAAATTTACGAAACTTTTGTTGATGAAGAGGAAATTGTTATTGCCGGAATTGCTTCCAATGGATTCGTGTTTGCTAAGAAAATTACTGCTGAATTAGAGAAAATTTCTATTTTAAAAGTCGTTTTGTGTGAAGTTTATATCAACAAGCAAAATGTAAACGCTCCTATAACTACTTCCCTATCGGTAGATCAATATGAAAACAAAGGATTGGTTTTGGTTGACGATGTTTTAAATTCTGGGACTACTTTAATTTATGGGGTAAAACATTTCTTAGAAGTACCTTTAAAGAAATTAAAAACGGCGGTTTTAATTGACCGAAACCACAAAAAATATCCTGTAAAAGCGGATTTTAAAGGGATTTCACTTTCTACTTCTTTACAAGAGCACGTTCAAGTGGTTTTTGAAGAAAACAGAGATCACGCTTACTTAAGCTAAAATAGTTTCTATTTCTGATATTATTTCATCGACAGATTTTGCATCAACACTAATTTTATAGTGCGCTTGATTGTAATAATAACTTCGTTCAAAAAGGTTTTTAGCAATAAATTCCTTCATTTCCTCTGGGTTTTTATTGGCAATTAAGGGTCTTTCAGATTTGGAATTAACTAATCTATTATACAAAGTTTTCACTGATGCGTTCAAGTAAATGGAAATTACATTGTCAGAAATTAGAAATTCATGGTTATTAGAATAACATGGAGTTCCTCCGCCAAGACTTAAAATAAATGAATCATGGTTGTGTATTAATTCAGATAGAATTTGGTGTTCTAATTTTCTAAAATAGATTTCTCCTTTGTCAGAAAACAACTTTTTTACAGAAGAATTTTCCTGTTTCTCGATAATTTCATCCAAATCGAGGTAGGAAATGGAGGTTGATTTAGCGAGTAATTTCGCAATAGTTGACTTCCCACAACCCATATAACCTAACAAAATGATTTTTTTCATAGTAATAAGGCCTTATAAACTAAGGCGTTAAGATTATTTTATTCAAAAAGTAAATTTATAAATAAAATAGCTTTGAAAAATAAATAATATCGCCTTATATTTGCACCCGCATTGGAGGAATAGAAAAAGACTCGATAGCTCAGTTGGTAGAGCACATCACTTTTAATGATGGGGTCCTGGGTTCGAGCCCCAGTCGGGTCACAAAAGTCGAGCTTGAATGCTTGACTTTTTTTGTTTAAAGGCCACGTGGAGAAACGGTAGACTTGCCAGCTTGAGGGGCTGGTGCTCGCAAGGGCGTGTGGGTTCAAATCCCACCGTGGTCACGAATAAAAAGAAATGCCCAAACCAAATAAATTCAAGCAAGCTTGATTATTTGGTTTGGGCATTTCTTTTTTCAAAGCGGAGCTTTGTTGGGAAAGACGAAGTCAATCCCTCGTGATAAAACTACAAATCTACTTACTTTAATTTATAATATACTTAAAATTTACCTTTTATTGACAGATTAAAGGGGTGATTGTATTAATCTTTTTGACTATAATGGTGATGATCCCTCTTTTGTTTAATAAAATGTATTACAAAATAAAAAACCATAGATATTAGGTCTATGGTTTTCCAGATTTATTTTGAAATTACTTTTACGCTCCTCGAACAGCTTCAAAAGTCCCTTCAGTGATAGTAGCCGTTGTAGTTCCGGTTGCGGACTTAACCGTACCTGAAAAAGTACCTATTACTTTTCCTGGATTTGTTGGATTAGAAGAAAACGTAGTGTTTGATAAAGATGATATAGTAACATTCATTGTTGCTCCACTTCCAGTTGTATACATTTCAGTCATTTGTTGAGCGTCATTAGTAAACATTATACTTAAACCCTGGGTTGTTGAATAAGAATTAAAAGTGAAATTACCGGTTGAAGCAGTAGGAAACATAATACTTACAGTAATAATTGGTGTGCCACTTGAATTTGTTTTCTGTAAAGCAATTGCTCTTACTGAATAAGTTGCTTGACCTCCAGCAGCAATAGCGCCACCTCCTGTAAGATGATTTCCTTCCCATTGATATAAAACTCCATTTAATTTAAAACTCCACTTATATAAACCTGAAGAGGAAGAAGAGGAATCACTACTGCAAGAAATAAGCAACAAGGCTATTGTTAATACTAAAATAATTTTTTTCATTT
>CAIJFC010000312.1 GCA_903819815.1 uncultured Bacteroidota bacterium | reverse complement strand
CTTGTTCATATTTATTTAGACTGATTAAAAATAATATGCAAATGTAGGCACTGATTTTTATTTTTCAAAAGTTATTTAGAATTATTATTAATAATAATTTTTATTTCGTTGATAATCTGAAAATTACGGATCGAATTTTAGAGAAATATATGGGGATTATTAAAATCAAATGCCCTAGCCCTGATGGAAGCGGTATCCCACACTTTTTAGTGTGGATATAGCATACAGCAGGATAAAGCTCCAAAAAATTGAAAAATTGAAAACTTTATAGTATCAACTATTTTTTGTAAATTTGCAGACTTAAATAAGGAAAAAATAAAATGTTAGACAGACTTCAAATAGTAAAACAACGTTTCGATGAGATATCGGATTTGATTATTCAACCCGATGTGATTAGCGATCAAAAGCGTTATGTGCAATTGAATCAGGAATATAAAAGTTTAAAAGCGCTTGCCGATAAACGAAATGAATATATTGTGGTTTTAGGTAATATTGACGAAGCAAATGAGATTATTGCTGATGGTAGTGATGCTGATATGACTGAAATGGCGAAAATGCAATTGGAAGAAGCCAAAGATCGTTTGCCTGAACTGGAAGAAGAAATTAAGTTTTTATTGATTCCAAAAGATGCGGAAGACGCTAAAAATGTTATGGTGGAGATTAGAGCGGGTACCGGTGGTGATGAGGCCAGTATTTTTGCTGGTGATTTGTTTAGAATGTACACTAAATATTGTGAAAATAAAGGTTGGAGAACTTCGGTTGTCGATATGAACGAAGGAACCTCAGGCGGCTTTAAAGAGGTTATTTTTGAAGTTACTGGCGAAGATGTTTACGGCTCATTAAAATTTGAAGCAGGTGTTCATCGTGTGCAACGGGTTCCACAAACAGAGACTCAAGGACGTGTTCATACTTCTGCAGCCACAGTTATGGTGCTTCCCGAAGCCGAAGAATTTGATGTTCAAATTGATATGAACGATGTCCGTGTTGATTTTTTCTGCTCTTCTGGACCAGGGGGACAATCGGTAAATACTACAAAATCAGCCGTTCGTTTAACTCACATTCCTACAGGTTTGGTGGCACAATGCCAAGATCAAAAATCACAACACAAGAATAAAGATAAAGCATTTACGGTTTTACGTTCACGCTTGTACGAACAAGAATTAGCCAAAAAACAAGCTGAAGATGCTGTTACACGAACTTCTCAAGTAAGTTCTGGCGACCGTTCGGCAAAAATTAGAACCTATAATTACGCACAAGGACGGGTAACGGATCATCGAGTTGGTCTTGATGTATTTGATATGGATGGGGTAATGAACGGAAAAATTCAAAAGTTTGTTGACGAACTTCAATTGGTTAACAACATGGAAAAATTGAAGGAAGCAAGTGAAGTTTTTTAAGAAATAAAAGATAATAGACTGATAGATAATAGACAAAAAAATGCCACGCTTAATTAAGTTTGGCATTTTTTTTAAAACTTTGCGAACTTTGCGAAAAACTTTGCGAACTTTGCGGTTAAACACACAACAATGACTACACAACAACTAATCCAACAAATCAAAACCAAAAAATCCTTTCTTTGCATAGGTTTGGATGTAGATTTGACTAAAATTCCAACTCATTTATTAGAATTTGAAGATCCTATTTTCGAGTTCAATAAGGCAATTATAGATGCAACTCACGATTTAGCGGTTTCCTATAAACCCAACACGGCTTTTTATGAAGCGTATGGAATTAAAGGTTGGATTTCTTTGCAAAAAACAATCAATTACCTCAACGAAAAATTCCCCGAAATTTTTACCATTGCTGATGCAAAACGCGGCGACATTGGAAATACGTCTTCTATGTATGCCAAAGCTTTCTTTGAAGATTTGAATTTTGATAGTGTGACCGTTGCTCCATATATGGGAAAAGATTCTGTTGAACCCTTTTTAGAATTCGAGAATAAACATACGATTATGTTGGCTTTGACTTCAAATGAAGGTGCTTTTGACTTTCAAACCTTAACTATTGAAGGCAAAGAACTGTACAAAAAAGTATTGGAAACATCGAAAACTTGGAAAAATTCTGAAAATCTAATGTATGTTGTTGGTGCTACAAAAGCCGAATATTTAACCGAAATTCGCAAAATTGTTCCTGATAGTTTCTTGCTAGTTCCAGGTGTTGGAGCGCAAGGCGGAAGCCTTTCTGAAGTTTGCAAATACGGAATGAATTCCAATATAGGTTTACTAATCAACTCTTCGAGAGCAATAATCTATGCTTCTAACGGAGTTAATTTTGCTGAAAAGGTTAGGGAAGAAACTCAGAAAATGCAGTTGGAAATGGCAGCTATATTAAATAGAGCTACTTTTTAATAAACTTGTAGCTTTGAATTCCCGTTGGAGAATTTACTTTTAATATATAAATTCCACTCTGATAATTGGATAGATTCAATGTTATTTCTTCAGAGTTTAATAGGAAAGAATTTAATTCTTGTCCCAATAGTGAAAAAACAGAAACAGTAGATCCTAAAAGATTTTCATTCGTTTTAAGTGTTATTTCATTGGATGCAGGATTTGGAAAAAGCACCAAATTATTTTCTTTTTCCAGATTATTATTTTCTAAGGCTGTTTGTTGGTAAACCCTTACATAATCTACTTCCATTGCCGATTGAACAAATCCTGCGGTTACGCTAGGTTCAATGGCTACATTTAATAATAGGTATTGTTCTGCGTTAAAAGGCCATGTATATTGATTTTTGACCGCTGGATTATAGGTCAAATGATTAATTCCGTCAACGCTAAATGTTATTTTTTGGGCATCCCATTCCACGGCATAAATATGAAAATCGGTTGATACCCCGGCTATATTTTGAGCATTAGAGATATATTCACCAACGGACAAATTCCCATTAATTGGATGATGAACCGCACTAGACACCACATTTTGATTGGTTCCCCAGTGTTCCATTATATCTATTTCACCGCAGGCAGGCCAACTTGCAGTTCCAAAAGTGCTAGTCCAGTAACCTCCTGGCTCAATAATATTTTTTCCAAGCATCCAAATAGCAGGCCATGTTCCAGCTCCTAAAGGCAGCTTGGCACGAGCTTCTACTCGACCGTATTTAAAAGCGAATTTTGAATTTAATCGAGCCGAGGTGAACTGTTTGGTTTTTCCCTGATCGGTAAATGTTTCTCGTTTCGCAACGATACTAAGAATCCCATTACTAATACTAGAATTTACCAGTCTATTGGTGTAATGCTGAAGCTCTCCGTTGTACCAGCTATTTCCATTTGGCAATTGGGTTTGCGGAAACCATTTTGTGTTATTTATTCCTCCGTTAGTATCAAATTCATCGCTCCAAACCAAAGTATTGAATACAGTGGCTGCTCCTGAATAGTAAAAATCATCTATATAAGCTGTAACTTGTGAAGTATTATTCTCACCATTTATTTGAAGTACAACTCTGTTGAAATCCGAGCGATTAATTGGATTTTGAGAAGTAGGATCTAAATTTATAAAGGGGTCGCTAGCAAAATTAAAAGTAATTGTTTGCCATTGATTTAACACAATTGGTTTTTTAATTTCACACTGTGTTGCCCATGGAGATGCAGCGCTACCGTTTTGTAATTTTAACGAAATTTGATTGGTTTGCGCTCCTGTAATTCCACTTGAAGGAACATATATTTTTAAGGTAAACGTACTACTCGTATTTAAGTTATAATAAAAACCAGCATCAAAACGAACATTAGCATACAGTCCGCCACCATCGGTATATTTTAAAACTTTAGCTGAAGTATTCATCCCATTTTGAAAAGGATTTGCAAATGAATTATCCATTCCGCAGCTGTCCCCAAACCAAGTAGTGATGGTTGAATTTCCTTCAAAATTATCTTGCGATATTTGAGCTTGTGAAAATGAATTTACAGAAAATAATAAAATAAAAACGAATATAAAATTGCGCATAAGCTAAAAAGTAGAGTTATAAATACTTGAAACAAAACTAATAAATAAAATTACTTTTAAACCATAAACAACCTATATATAAACTATACAGACCAATAATTTAAACGCTATATACTTCTTAATATCGCTCAATTATTAAATTGTTTCGCAGAATTAATCTATATTTACAAAAAAATCAAATGATACACTTTACCGTTTATGAAAAAGAAAAAGAAGCCCAATGGGTTACTTTTGTTCATGGAGCGGGAGGAAGTTCCTCTATTTGGTTCAAGCAAATTCGAGACTTCCAAAAGCACTACAATGTATTGTTACTTGATTTAAGAGGTCATGGAAATTCCAACCAACAAATAAAAAATGCGTTCAAACAAAAATATACTTTTTCGGCTTTAGCCAATGATATTTTAGAAGTATTAGATCATCTAAAGATCAAGAAATCACATTTTGTTGGAATTTCTTTAGGCACTATTTTAATACGTCAGTTGGCAGAAATTCATCCAGAAAGGGTTCAAAGTATGATTCTTGGAGGTGCCATTCTTAAGATGAATTTTCGTTCACAAATCTTGATGAAATTGGGGAATATGTTCAAATATGTATTGCCGTATTTGGTTTTGTATAAGTTTTTTGCTTTTGTAATCATGCCCAACAAAAATCACAAACAATCTCGTTTGTTATTTATCAATGAAGCCAAGAAATTATACCAAAAAGAGTTTATTAAATGGTTTAAGTTAACTGCTGAAATCAACCCCATTTTAAAGTGGTTCCGACAAGAAGAATTGAATATTCCAACACTTTATATTATGGGTGAAGAAGATTATATGTTCCTTCCGTCTGTCAGAAAAGTGGTTGAAAAGCATTTTAAATCCTCACAACTATTTGTAGTTCAGCAATGCGGTCATGTAGTTAATATTGAACAACCACTTACTTTTAATTTCACAGTAATTTCATTTTTAAATAAATTATAAAAAAAACCACTACCCGAAAGCAGTGGTTAATTCCCTAAATTAATTCAACATACTAATTTTAACTACGATGCAAATATCATAATGATT
>CAIJFC010000311.1 GCA_903819815.1 uncultured Bacteroidota bacterium | reverse complement strand
TTCCGCCAAAATATTTATTTATGATAGGTATGGAAAATTTATCAAACAAATTAGCCCAACAAGCCAGGGGTGGGATGGAACCTTAAATGGTCAACCAATGATATCAACTGATTATTGGTTTACAGTTGAGTACTCAGAACCTCAAACGGGTGAAAGCAAGGTATTTCGATCGCACTTCTCGTTGAAAAGATAAAAAAAAACGGCTAAAATTACTTTTAGCCGTTTTTGGTTTAACTCTGTAGTCTTTCCAGATGAGATGTCGAACAATTTACTGATAGATTATGTACGATTTTTGGGATTTTTTGAGAATAAAAACCCACTAAAGTAATTTTAGCTGTTTTTAGTTTTATTATTTATTGATTAACTCCTCAATTGCTTTGATGTTAAATGTTTTTAGAATCACATCACCTGATTTATTTATTAAGAAGTAAGACGGATTTGAATAAGCATTAAAATCTTCTTGGTATTTTCTCTTTGAATCCGGAGACTTCAAATTCAGCCAGTAATCCAGTTTCTTTTCACTAATAAATTGAGTCCAATTACTCTCGTCAGCATCATTTATAACGCCAATTAATTGAATGTTCTTTGTAGGGTATTTATTTTTTAGATTTTTAAAAGAATCACTTACTACTGGCATTTTTTCTTGACAATGAACGCAAGACGGACTATAAAATACCACAAATGTAAAATCATTTTTCGGGTATATTTCTGATAATTTATAGGTAATAGTGTCTTTTGAAACCAATTCAAAATCGGGGCATTTAGTTCCAATTGGTACTTTTATGTTGGTTGCATATTTATTAGAATAGCTGCTGTAATCTGCAGCGGAAAAAATATCACAAGGATTTTTATCTATATAATTTTTGTAGAGATGATTGTAGGCTTTTTCCAGTTGATTGGTTTCAAAAAAGGCAAGATTAGAAATAAAATAATTTGAAAAAACCCCAAAACTTTTAGATTTACAATCCAACCCTTTTAGCAAATTATCAATATTGTCAATGTAATTATCGGCTGTAATGGGTAGTAAGGTAACATATTTGTACAATAATTTTGTGGTGTTTGGCAAAAACAAAATACGTTTGTCTGCGCGGTCTAAAAATGTAAAATAGGAGTTTCGATAGCTTATTTTTTCTTCTAATGTGACAGGAACTTTTTCGGCAATTTTATTTTCAACGGCTAAGAAGAGGTTTAATATGGACTTTGGGTAACGACTTAGCAAGGCATTACGTTTGTTTGTTTTTTGTTCTGAGGTTATGCTTTTGTCTTGTTGCTGGTACTCAATGAAATCTTTGTTGATGGCATTATTGCTACAAGTTATCTCTTCAATAGTGTTGCTGTTAAGATATAAATCCATAACTGCACCATTGTCTAATGCTATTCCAACACCATTTTTTTGGTCGCTAAATTTCAAATAATAAATGGCACCAATAATTTTTTTAGGTTGTTTAAAAACAACAATTTTTGAATTATCTGTTATGGAAAGACTATCAGTAATAAATTGCTTTTTAGTAACTCCAGAAATTAAATACAATTGTAGTTTTTTATCTTTAAGATTAGTGGCGTGAATAGAAATTTCAAAACCATCTTTACTACCTATAGTTTTTACTTTTTGTTTTTGTGCTGAAGCAGTTAGACCTAAACTTAAAATTGTAATTAATATAATTTGTTTAAAAAGCATTATTTTTCAATATTAATTTTAATAAATTCTATAGGGGTGTAACCCGTTACTTCTTTAAATGTTACAAAGAAATTCGTTCTAGACGAAAATCCTGTTTTTGGCCAT
>CAIJFC010000310.1 GCA_903819815.1 uncultured Bacteroidota bacterium | reverse complement strand
CATTAACAATGTTTGAATTGATTTTTTCATAATAAATACTTTTATATACTTTCAAATTATACATACAAAGTACCTGATTATGAAACAGACCTTTTATGAGTGCAATCATAAAAGTGGCTGTTTTTTAACTTTTTTTATAGAATAAATAACCATGATTCCAATTCCTGAAACCAAAACAATAGCTGCGCCAAAAAGCATTTCATTTACCAACGGAATCACGGTGTAACTAAACGATGCGATGCCTTGAACGGCTAAAACAACCTCATTCAATAAAACACCAACCGAGAAAATGATGATACCCGTTTTGATTTGTTTATTGTAATGAATCAAGTGATTTGCATAAATATAAAACAGCAAAAACAAAGAAATAACAGCCAATAAAACCAAGTGCAAATAAGCAATGACAATAGGTCTGAATCCGAAAGCCAACTGACTTAAAGCCGGAATCGTAGAGCCTAATTGAAGTAAGAATTTAGCGCTCAAGGCAAATCCAACAAAAAGCAAAATATACTTCAAAAAATACGGCAAATTTTCTATAAATTCTTGTTTGGTTTTAATGATGATTAGTAAGAACTTAAACCAAGTATAAACTTGAATAAAAGCGGCAATGACACTCAAAACATAAATAAAAACAGGCAAATCCCACCAAAGTGTCGATAGAAAATAGGCCGGAATACAAGCTATAAAAAACAACTTAAAAACCTGAGCGTAAAATCGGTTTTCACTCGATTTGAGGTTCAAGATTGAAAATAGCAATCCCATGCAGGCAAAGAAAAACCAACCATTATATTGAAAATGCAAGTAGTAATATATAGAGGCTAAATATTCGTTTTGATGGATGTTTTTAGTCACCATCATATAAGCCAAAGCAAAAGTGCCCAGCGAAGAAAAAACATTGAAAAACAAAGCGGCTTTAAACCAATTTTTAGACAAATCATCCTTGGCAATTCGCTTCAAATCTTGTAAATAAAAATAGGCGAAAACACAAGCTACAAACAACGAAGCTGTTGAAAAAATTATAGAAATCAATCCGTAACCTTGAATGATAAATGACACCAACATGCCGTAAGCACAAATCAAATTGGCAGTTAAAATTTTGGTGTATTTATCGGTAAGTACATTCGCCGTATGCTTTGTTTTATTTTCTAAAAACAAAATCATCAAGACCATTAATGTATGGCTGATCCAACCGGTAAAGGCAAAATGTGAATGCGAATGTTGCAAGTGTTTTTGATCTAAAAAAGGAAACTCGAACCCAATTTTGTAACGCATTAAAAGTCCAAGTAGTGCAACAATCAATAAATTTATCAAAGAGAATTTTAACCAAAAGTTGCATTTAAAAGGCATTAGAAATATATTTTATGATTATTAATTTCGATTTTGTTGGTTTCCTTCATTTTGGCAAATGCTCGAATGACAGTTTCCACTCTCAAACCTGTAAAATTGGCAATTTCTTGTCTGGTGAACGGAACCAATTCTTTACAATCAAAAGCTCCTTTTTTGTGCGCATTTAAAAAAGCTAGAATTCTAAACTCGGGTTTTTGATTGATGATGTCTTTAGACGTTTTTGCTTTCCCATGAATTCTCTTGGCCATGAGCTGTAGAAATTGCTTTTGAATGCTCGGATATTCATCAATTATTTTTAAAAATTTATCTTTAGAGAGCTTGATAATTTTAGAATCTTGAAACGCAGTTGCTGTCGAAGGATATTTTTCATCAATAAACAAAGGTGGTTCCCCAAAACTTTGTCCCATTGTAAAATAGCCTTGAGTAAATTCTTTCCCATCTTCATTTGAATTAAACATTCTGACACAACCTTCAATAATCTGATAATAAAAATTCGCGGCATCATCTTCAACAAAAATCACTTCGTTTTTCTTATATTCTTTAGCAATGGCTCCCCAAGAAAAGAGTAAATCTAAATCTATTTGCATCGTGAATGAAGTGTTTTTAAGCTGAAAAGTCTTTGTTTAAAAGACCTTGGTACTTATGGTTACAAAATTAATTTTTCTAAAGGTACTAAAACTATGACTATAATCATATAATTAGCCCTATTTCGTACTGTAAATTTGTCGTATGAAAAAAGTGATTCTCATACTGGTTTTCGCCATAATTCTCAAGCCGGTTTTTCCGGTAATAGAATATGTTACTAACTATGATTATATTGCTAAAGTGCTTTGTGTAAACAAGGCTGAGCCTAAATTAGAGTGCAACGGGAAATGCCATTTGATGAAAGAATTGGCCAAAGCATCAGAAAGCGAAAAGCCAATTCATTCTAACAAAAAAGACAATTCGAAACAAGAAGTTGAGATTTTATTCTTTCAAGACCTCATAACATTAGTTGCGACACAATTTTTTTTTCATAGTAAAACTACTATTGGAGACAACTATGCCAACTTATACTTTCACACGGTAAGTTGCTCCATTTTTCATCCACCTGCAAAAATAGCCTAAACTATTTGGGCAAAGAACACTTCTTGCAAGCCATTCTTTCTCAGTCCTAAATCAATTTTTCAATTCTTAAAAAGAGTTGACAGGATTCCTACATCCCAATCGTTTTGAAAAGCAATCTTTTCAGACACCTATTCTAAAAACTTTAATCAATAAAAATGAAAACATATTTAAACAAAATATTCGCCATTGTATTCATGACTTTAGCATTCAGTTCATGTTCTAATGATGATGACAATGCGATAACTCCAGCGGCTAATGAACTAGAAGGCCTAACCAAATTCAAAGAAATTAGTAACGATACCCATACCATCGAATTATTCTCGCACATGGGCGCAACGCAACAAGGGTATAATGAAATTAAATTAAGAATAAAAGACAAAACAACCAATCAATACCTAAAAAACGCTACAGTTTCTTGGATGCCAAAAATGCACATGGCCATGATGACGCATTCTTGTCCGTATTCAGAAGTAAAAAAAATCACAGCCGACGCCACTGTCGTACCAAAAACCTCTAAAGCAATTTAGAGGTTTTTTTTATGACATTTCCTCAATAAAATATTCTAGAAAATCTAACATCTGGTTTGAAGTTAAATCAATATCGCCCACTGTCGTACCAAAAACCTCTAAAGCAATTTAGAGGTTTTTTTTATGACATTTCCTCAATAAAATATTCTAGAAAATCTAACATTTGGTTTGAAGATAAATCAATATCGCCCACAACCAAAAAAGACAAACT
>CAIJFC010000309.1 GCA_903819815.1 uncultured Bacteroidota bacterium | reverse complement strand
TAAAAACATAAAAACCAGCAAAATTGCTGGTTTTTATGTTTCTTGTTATTCACGAACCACACGAAAGGATTCGTGCGGGAGCGGGGATGTAAAAGATAAACTTTTCTATTTTATTGATATGACTGTTAGAGATTATAAAGCTAAACAGGCTTATAAATAAAAAACCCAAGCAATTGCTCGGGTTTTTTGCAAATTTGATTACATATAACCTTAATCTGATTTTTTGTAAAACAAGGATGTTTTATCTACATAATATTTTCCTATATAATCATCATAAGAGGTTAAATAATTATTCACGAACAAATAATATATAACAGTTTCTATCTGATTTGTTTTTATCTCTTTTTTTAAAGCTGTTCTATTGCTTTTTGTTTTTACAGTATATAAATTTAAAAAAGTATAAAAATCATTACTCTCATATAATAAAGTAACACTTTTATCTAAATCAAAACATTTGATTTTATCCAGATAGTCTATTGTTATTTCTTGATTTAATGATTTATTTAAAAACTCTAAAAAATTTAATTGTTTATATTTTAAAGTATGTATAGCTCTTAAATCTTGTAGATAAACTAGACCTATTTGATTATTTGAACATTTTCCGAAAAAAGGTATTGAAGAAAATTCAGAAGGATATTCTGTGCTTTCTTGTGCTATTTTTTCAACTACTTTTTCATCAAAAGCACTTCCTTTGTTATCCTTACAAGATGCAAAAAATAAAATTAAAAATAGCCCAATCACTCTTTTACAATGTACTAATACTTTGGTATCTGTTTTCATATTAAAGCTTTTTAGGGTCAATAGGTACACCACCATATGTTGTTCTCTTTGGTAATCCTTCAGCTTTTCGTGCTCTATTTTCATTTTTCACAGCTCTTTGCTCTGTTGGTGATGTTGCACCTGATTTACCTTGAGAGTCAGCCTGATTGCCTTGGTCATAATCAAACTGATGTTGCATTTCATGTACAACTGTTGAGAAATTTGAATTTGGAACTCCTTCTTGCTCTTCAAAATCTTTTTTCTCTGACTCTGAAAAATTAAATGTCGTTTGAGTACCCATTGATTCACCATTTTTTATTGCTTCTTTTGTTTCAGAAACAAATGCATGATCTGGGTCATAAACACCAACTTCACTTCTAGCACCTTCCTCAACATAGTGCTTTTTTTCACTTTTCTCTAAAGTGCTTAATTGACTTTTAAGTGTTTTATCATCCCCTTTTTCTATTTGTCTGTATGCAGTTAAAACGTTATACATCGTCTTACTTACTCCTTCTTTTCCTGGATTATATCTCTTGCCGTCTGCATGATAGAAGTTACCTTTCCTATATGTGAAGGACTGGTCTTGTTTACGTGTTTCGCCACGAACGATAAAAATTATTTCTTCTCCTGTTGGGTCAATTGCATTTACAGGATTATTCGCTACATATGCATAAGGACTGATGTTAAAATATTTCTCTGCTTTTGGATCCATCTGCCAAAATCTTGGAGCATCTGGAGCGTAAATCCTTCCGCCATAATCATATACATTCAATCCGAGCTCATCCTGCCATTCTTTGGAGTTATATCGATAATTATACCCACTATAAATCTCTGGTGTAATCATCTCTCCTGGGGGCAATTCCATTGCAGCAGCCAAGAAATCTATTTTTTGCATCATGAATTTCGCGCTTACTGCTGGACCAGGTTCTGGCCTAGGTACAATAATCATTTTTTCTGTGTTGTATGAGCCGTGTTTCAACCCAAACGGGTAATAATTGTTTTCCTCCATTTTCTTCAATAGCCCAGTACCTGGATTAATCCCATAACTCAATCGTATGTTCCCTAAATGGTCGGTATAATTAAACACATAATCAAAAGGATTGCTCACTCCTTCAGTATATTTTACATAGCCTTCCGCCGTAGGAAAAAACAACAGTTTCCCACTTTCATATTGGTAACCGTCCAAATAGTCCACGGTATAGTTTATACTATTTCTTGAGGCAATGTTCACTGTCTTGGCTACTTTTTTTCCGGTTGCTGTGTAAAGATAAGAAATACTAGGAATGTCACCCCCGTTTTGAAACACTATTTTAGTGGGTAAATTCAAATGGTTGTACACAATGCTTCGAATG
>CAIJFC010000308.1 GCA_903819815.1 uncultured Bacteroidota bacterium | reverse complement strand
TTGTTAGTCACCTGGATTTTTGGTGCTGACGCCTTAAATGCATTATCAACAAATGTTTGGTTTAACATCCTTTTCTTTGGATTATTAGTATTTTTTGCCGCTTCATTTTTAGGAGCATTCGAAATTATGTTGCCTAATTCATGGGCCAATAAAGTCGATCAACAAGCGGATAGAGGAGGAATAATTGGAATTTTATTCATGGCATTGGCACTAGCTATTGTTTCCTTTTCTTGCACCGGACCAATAGTTGGAACTTTATTAGTAGATGCTGCTTCCAAAGGTGGAATCGCACCAATAATAGGAATGTTCGGATTTTCATTGGCTTTAGCTTTACCATTTATGCTTTTTGCAATGTTTCCAGGATGGTTAAATTCCTTACCAAAATCAGGTGGTTGGTTGAATACGGTTAAAGTAGTTTTGGGTTTTTTAGAATTGGCTTTAGCCTTTAAATTTTTATCAAATGCCGATTTAGTCCTGCAATTACATTTGTTAGAACGTGAAGTTTTCATTTCCATTTGGATTGCCATATTTGGAACATTAGCACTTTATCTATTGGGTAAAATTACCTTACCTCATGATAGCCCATTACCACATATTTCTGTTGGAAGATTATCCCTGGGATTATTGGTTTTATCATTTACAGTTTATTTAATCCCTGGACTTTGGGGCGCCCCTTTAAAATTGATCAACGCTTTTCCACCTCCTATGGAATATAGCGAAAGTCCATTTGGTTTGGGTCAAAATCCAGTTTCAAAAGAGTCTTTACCAGAAGGCGCAAAATACGGTCCTCACGGGATAGTAGTTTTTGATGATTACGATAAAGGATTGGCTTATGCCAAATCAGTAAAAAAGCCAATAATGCTTGATTTTACTGGGTTTGCATGTGTGAATTGTAGAAAAATGGAAAATACCGTTTGGGGTGAAACACCAATTTTACCCATTTTAAAAAACGAGGTAGTCTTAATTTCATTTTATGTTGACGATAAAAGAGAATTACCAAAAGACCAACAAGTTAAATCTTCAACTGGAGAATTACTTGAAACAATAGGGGACAAATGGACCGATTTAATGATTTCAAAATACAAAACCAACACCCAACCTTTGTATGTTATTACTGATTTAGAAGGAAATAATTTAAATCCAACCACCCCAACAATCAGTTACACCCCAGACGTGGCTGCTTATGGCGCTTGGTTGAAAGAGGGTATTTCTAATTTCAAAAAGTAATTCTGTTCCTTATATATTCTTTTATAAAATTTATTTCAGTTAATTGCTAAAATTGGTTTACTTTAGACAAATATAAAGTATACGCCATGTTAGTAAAAGTATTTGGAAGTGCCGTTTTTGGAGTGGAAGCCACCACAATAACTGTAGAAGTAAATATCGATAAAGGGATTGGATACCACCTCGTAGGTTTGCCCGACAATGCCATTAAAGAAAGTAGTTACCGAATTGCTGCTGCCCTAAAAAACAATGGTTACGCCATGCCCGGCAAAAAAATTACCATAAATATGGCTCCTGCCGATTTACGCAAAGAAGGATCTGCTTATGATTTGACGCTGGCAATTGGAATTCTTGTCGCTTCCTCGCAAATACAAACTACCGAATCAGATAAATACATAATCATGGGAGAACTTTCTCTGGATGGAAGTTTGCAACCCATTCGTGGTGCCTTACCCATTGCCATAAAAGCCAAAGAAGAAGGATTTAAAGGTTTTTTTCTTCCTATTCAAAATGTTAAAGAAGCGGCAATCGTTTCAGGATTGGATGTTTACGGAGTGGAAAATCTGCAAGAAGTAATTGATTTCTTAGAAGGAAAGGGAACATTACAACCTACCATTATTGATACTCGTGCCGAATTCAATAAGTCGTTAGACTTTCCAGAATTCGATTTCAGCGATGTTCGTGGACAAGAAAGTATAAAGCGATGCATGGAAATTGCAGCTGCCGGCGGTCATAATATCATTTTAATTGGGCCTCCAGGTGCAGGAAAAACAATGCTCGCCAAAAGATTACCCAGTATATTACCACCAATGACATTGCGAGAAGCATTAGAGACTACCAAAATACATAGTGTGGCAGGTAAATTAAAAGAAGTAGGTTTGATGAATCAACGCCCGTTTAGAAGTCCCCATCACACGATCTCAAATGTCGCATTGGTCGGCGGCGGTAGTTATCCCCAACCTGGAGAAATTTCTATGGCTCATAATGGCGTTTTATTTTTAGATGAATTACCTGAATTTAAAAGAGATGTTTTGGAAGTAATGCGCCAACCTTTAGAAGACCGGGAAGTGACTATTTCTAGAGCAAAATTCACGGTTACCTATCCTTCTTCATTTATGCTAGTGGCCAGTATGAATCCAAGTCCGTCAGGCTTTTTCAACGATCCCGATTCGCCACAAACGTCTTCGCCACACGAAATGCAACGGTATTTAAGTAAGATTTCAGGGCCTTTATTAGATAGAATCGACATACATATTGAAGTTACCCCCGTTCCATTTGAAAAATTATCAGACGATAGAAAATCAGAATGCAGTATTGATATTCGGAAAAGAGTGACCGCAGCTCGCGAAATTCAAACTGTACGATTCGAATTAATGGAAAAAGTGCACTATAACGCTCAAATGAGTTCCAAGCAAATTCGTGAATTTTGTGCCCTTGATGAAGTTTCTAAGCAATTATTAAAAACAGCTATGGAGCGCTTGAATCTTTCTGCAAGAGCCTACGACCGAATTTTGAAAGTAGCTCGAACCATAGCCGATTTAGAAGCTGCCGAAACGGTAGTTTCCTCTCACATTGCTGAGGCTATTCAATACAGAAGTTTAGATCGAGATGGCTGGTTGGGATAAAAAAAACCGCTATAATTAGCGGCTTTTAAATTTTAGTCTAATACAAACTCGGAAATTTTGCCGGATGGTCTTCGTGCATCATTTCGTATATTTTTTCATAAATATCTTCAGTTGATGGTTTTGAGAAATAATCGCCATCGGTTCCGTAAGAAGGACGGTGTTCTTGTGATGTTAGCGTTTTTGGTTGGCTATCCAATTGGAAATACCCTTTTTGAACTTCTAATATCTGTTGTAAAATATAAGCCGAAGCGCCACCTGGAACATCTTCGTCTATTACTAACAATCGGTTTGTCTTAGAAATACTCTTTAGGATATCGTGATTTATATCAAATGGCAATAACGACTGAACGTCAATAATTTCAATATCAATACCCACTTCCATCAATTCCTTTGCCGCTTGTTCCACTAATCTCAAAGTAGATCCGTAAGAAACTACCGTAATGTCTTTTCCTGATTTTATGGTTTCCACCACACCAATTGGAGTTTTAAATTCACCTAAATTCAAAGGCATTTTTTCTTTCAATCGGTAACCATTTAAGCATTCAATTACTAATGCCGGTTCGTCTGTTGTCAGTAAAGTATTATAAAATCCTGCCGCTTTAGTCATGTTTCTAGGTACCAAAACGTGAATTCCACGAATGGCATTTATTATCATTCCCATCGGAGAACCTGCATGCCAAATACCCTCTAAACGGTGGCCACGAGTTCTTATTATTAAAGGTGCTTTTTGACGACCCGCCGTTCTATAATGAAGCGTAGCCAAGTCATCACTCATAATTTGTATTCCGTATAAAAGGTAATCTAAATATTGAATTTCTGCAATTGGGCGCAAGCCTCGCATTGCCATTCCAATTCCTTGACCAATTATTGAAGCTTCGCGAATACCTACATCGGCAACACGTAATTCACCATATTTCTCTTGCATTCCTTCCAGTCCCTGATTCACATCACCAATATTCCCAGCATCTTCACCAAAAACTAAAACCTCAGGATATTTTGTAAATAAAGCATCAAAGTTGTCTCTTAAAATCAAACGGGCATCAACTTCAGCTGCATTTTCATCCACTTCAGGTACTACTTCATTAATTGTATGGATATTATTTTCTGAAACAGAATACAAGTGCGAACTAAATTTAGGTTGGATACTTGCCGTAGCCTCTTTTATCCATTTTGACAAAGTATTTTTCTCCGTCTCTGAACCTAATTTTCTAAGTATTTTTCTAGCAGTTGAAAGTATATCTTTTCGAATAGGCTCTTTTATAGAAACCAATTCATTTGTCAATTGGTCAATATAACTGCTGCTTTGAGAGGTTTTTGCAATTTCTCGTAATAGCGAAACCAATTGGGTTTGTTCTTCTTTTAAAGGCGAAACAAACGCATTCCAAGCGGCTTTTTTACCTTCTAAAACCTCATTTTTAGCTTGATTAGAAATTGCATCAAGTTCTTCTTCAGTAGAAAAACCGTTTTCAATCAACCATTTTGTCATTTGCTTTAAGCAATCAAATTCTGCTTCCCAAGCCAATCGCTCTTCATTTTTGTATCGCTCATGCGAACCAGAAGTGGAATGTCCTTGCGGCTGAGTTAATTCTGTTACATGAATTAAAACCGGCACATGTTCTTCTCTCGCAATTTCAGATGCTTTTTTATAAACAGACACTAAATTTGGGTAATCCCACCCGTTTACAGTTATAATTTCATAACCATTATTGTTTTCATCACGTTGAAATCCTTTTAATATCTCAGATATATTTTCCTTTGTAGTTTGGTGTTTTGCATGTACAGAAATTCCGTATTCGTCATCCCATACACTCATAACCATAGGAACTTGTAGCACTCCTGCAGCATTTATGGTTTCAAAAAACAACCCTTCAGAAGTGGAAGCATTTCCAATTGTTCCCCAAGCAACTTCATTTCCTTTGTTGGAAAAGGTAGTTTTTTGTTCCAATCCATCAACGTTTCTATATATTTTTGATGCTTGTGCTAATCCTAAAAGTCTTGGCATTTGCCCGGCTGTAGGAGAAATATCAGCACTTGAATTTTTTATTTTCGTAAGATCATTCCAGTTTCCATTTTTGTCTAATGAATGCGTCGCAAAGTGTCCACCCATTTGACGTCCAGCACTCATAGGATCGTGCTCAATATCAGTGTGGCCGTACAAACCAGCAAAAAATTGTTGAATTGTTAAATGACCAATCGCCATCATAAATGTTTGATCGCGGTAATATCCTGATCTAAAGTCACCTTCACGAAAAGCTTTTGCCATCGCTAATTGCGGCACTTCTTTTCCATCACCAAAAATACCAAACTTCGCTTTCCCAGTTAGTACTTCGCGTCTTCCCAACAAACTGCATTCTCGACTTACACAGGCAATTTTATAATCGTTTAAAACCTCGATTTTAAAATCCTCAAAAGTCATCGCTACAGTTTCTGATTGTTTCATATTTTATTTCTTTTAATTGAAATCGTAACAAAAATATACAAAAATGATTGATTAACATAATACTTCACTAAAAATACAATTAAATTATCTCTAACGATATCTTAATATTAACACCTATAATTATTAAATCTTTAGTCAATATAAGTATTTACTAAACAAAACCCAATTAAATTGTATTTTTCGATCAATTTAATTGGGTGTTTAATCTAATTTGGTAATCAAAATTTATTTTAGAAATTAGGAGATAAATTGTATTTTTTGTAGAAATTATCCAATACTTCAATCACTTCATCTTCAGTATCTACAATTTTTATCAAATTTAAATCCTCTGGACTGACATTTTTATACTGCTCAATTAATACCGTTTTTATCCATTCCATAAGCCCCGCCCAAAAAGTACGTCCAACCAATATTATTGGAAATTTACCTATTTTTTTAGTCTGAATTAAAGTAATCGCTTCAAACATTTCGTCTAAAGTTCCAAATCCTCCAGGCATAATTACAAAACCTTGTGAATATTTCACGAACATCACTTTTCTAACAAAGAAATAATCGAAATTCAAGTTTTTATCTCGATCAATATAAGGGTTAAAATGCTGCTCAAATGGCAAATCGATATTCAAACCCACCGAAGCACCGCCGCCTAAACTTGCGCCTTTATTTCCCGCTTCCATAATTCCAGGTCCGCCACCAGTAATAACTCCATAGCCCGCTTTCCCAATTTTGAAAGCAATTTTTTCCGCCAATAAATAAAACGGATCGTCAGTTTTGGTTCTTGCAGATCCAAAAATCGTAACGCAAGGCCCAATTCTACTCATTATTTCATAACCATTCACAAACTCCGACATGATCTTGAAAATCGCCCACGAATCATTGGCGCGAATTTCATTCCACGTCTTTTGCTTCAGTTTGTCCTGAATTACTTTATCCTCATCATTATTAAAATCTTCTAATTTCATAGTATATTTTTTTGGAGCTATTCCCGCTGTTCGCTTCAATCCACACTAAAAAGCGTGGGATTTCCTCTGCCATCGGGGCTAGGTATTGATTTAATTATCCTGTTTATTATTTAAAATTACAATTTTTTAAAAAAATTTCAGCCTACTAAAGTAACTCTTTTTTTAAAAATTGAGCAGTATAGCTTTTTTTATTTTTTATAATTTCCTCGGGAGTTCCTTTAGCCACCACATCTCCGCCACCTTTTCCACCTTCAGGGCCAATATCAATAATATAATCAGCCAATTTAATTACGTCCATATTGTGTTCAATAATTAAAATCGAATTTCCTTTATCAACTAATTTATTGATGACTTCCATCAAAACTCGAATATCTTCAAAATGAAGTCCGGTAGTAGGCTCATCAAGGATATAAAAGGTATTTCCGGTATCTTTTTTAGACAGTTCCCCAGCCAGTTTAATTCGCTGTGCTTCACCACCAGAAAGGGTAGTACTTTGCTGACCTAGAGTGATATAGCCCAATCCAACATCTTGAATGGTTTTTATTTTTCGATGAATTTTTGGTATCATTTCAAAAAACGGAACTGCCTCATCGACGGTCATATTCAATACATCGGAAATTGATTTTCCTTTAAATCTAATTTCAAGCGTTTCTCTATTAAATCTTTTTCCTTGACACGTTTCGCATTCTACATAAACATCCGGTAAAAAGTTCATTTCGATAGTTCTGACTCCCGAACCTTCACAAGTTTCGCATCTACCACCTTTAACATTAAAACTAAATCTTCCCGCTTTATACCCGCGAATCATACTTTCAGAAGTCATCGTAAATAGATTTCTAATTTCTGTAAAAACCTCTGTATATGTTGCAGGATTTGATCTTGGCGTTCTTCCAATTGGACTTTGATCGATGTCAATCACTTTATCGATGTGTTCTAAACCTTCAATTTTCTTATATGGTTTTGGTTTTTTCACCCCATTAAAATAATACGCATTTAGTATTGGATAAAGCGTCTCATTAATCAATGTCGATTTTCCACTTCCTGAAACTCCCGTTACGCAGGTAAGTTGTCCTAATGGTATTTCAATGGTGACATTCTTCAAGTTATTTCCTGAGGCGCCGCTTAATTTTAAAGTTTTTCCGTTTCCTGAACGTCTCTTTTTTGGAACTTCAATTTTCATTTCCCCATTCAGGTACATCGCAGTAATAGTATGCTCTTTCAATATTTCGGCAGGGGTACCTTTACTAATAATTTGTCCCCCAAATTTTCCCGCTTTAGGACCGATATCAATTACATAATCGGCGCGTTCAATCATGTCTTTATCGTGTTCAACCACAATAATAGAATTTCCAATGTCACGTAATTGCTCTAAGGAATGAATCAATTTGTCGTTGTCTCTTTGGTGCAAACCGATACTTGGCTCATCCAATATGTATAAAACACCTACCAGTTGCGAACCAATTTGCGTTGCCAATCGGATGCGTTGCGCCTCGCCACCAGACAGTGATTTTGAACTTCGGCTTAAAGCCAAATAATCCAATCCAACGTTCATTAAAAAGTTCAATCTATCTTTAATCTCTTTAATTACCTCAGTGGCTATAAGTTTTTGTTTATCAGATAAATGCTTATCTAAATTATTAAACCAATCGGTTAAATCAGAAATGTCTAAATCGCTTAATTCAACGATGTTTTTTTCGTTTATTTTAAAAAATAAAGATTCCTTTTTTAATCTTGAACCTTCACAAACGGGACATTTTACTTCGTCCATAAATCCAGAAGCCCAACGCTTAATTGTAGCCGAACCACTTTCATCATGTTGGTTTTTTATAAAGTGAGAAATCCCTTCAAAATCAATTTTATATTCTTTGGTAATTCCCAATGTTTTTGACTCTACCGAGAATTTATCTTTACCACCATTTAAAATGATTTCCATGGCTTCCTCAGAAATTTTCTCAATTGGATCGGTAATTTTGAAATTATATTTCTCACCGATAATCTCCAATTGCTTGAAAATCCAAGTCGATTTGTATTCGCCTAATGGAGCAAAACCGCCACTTTTTATGGATAGTTTAGGATTTGGAATTATCTTTTTTATATTAATTTCATTAACAGTCCCTAAGCCATTACAATGATCGCAAGCGCCTTTTGGAGAATTGAATGAAAATAAATTTGGCTCCGGATTTTGATATGAAATCCCCGTGGTAGGACACATTAAATTCCGACTAAAATAACGAACGATATCCGAATCTTGATCCAAAACCATGATCACATTTTCACCGTGATGCATCGCTGTTTTGATACTTTCTAAAACTCGTTTTCCGTTGTCTTCGGTTGAATCTATTAACACTCGGTCAATTACAATTTCTATATCGTGAGTTTTATATCGGTCCAATTTCATTCCAACGGTGATGTCTTTTATTTCTCCGTTGATACGAACTTTAAGGAATCCTTGTTTTGCAATTTGCTGAAATAATTCACCGTAATGTCCTTTTCGAGCTTTAATTACTGGCGCAAGAATATTAATTCGTTTTCCATTGAAATCTTTAATTATCAAATCTTTAATCTGCTCATCATTGTAGGAAACCATTTTTTCTCCTGTATTATAGCTATAAGCATCGCCACCACGAGCATAAAGCAATCGAAGAAAATCGTATATTTCAGTGATAGTTCCCACAGTAGAACGGGGACTTTTACTAGTGGTTTTTTGTTCGATGGCAATTACGGGGGAAAGACCGTCAATTTTATCTACATCTGGTCGTTCTAAACCGCCAAGAAATTGACGCGCATACGCTGAAAAAGTTTCCACATATCTTCGTTGTCCTTCAGCATAAATGGTGTCAAAGGCTAATGAGGATTTCCCCGAACCCGAAAGCCCAGTAATAACAACCAATTTTTCTCGTGGAATGGAAACGTCAATATTTTTAAGATTGTGAACTCGCGCTCCTAAAACTTCAATTGTATTCTCTTTATCTAACATGTTTTTCATCAAAATGCAAAGTTACCATTTTGAATTTAACTTTCTATACAACGCTTATAAAGATTTTGTTAATACATGGCTTCAACTTAATCAATTGTCATCGTTTTCAGCATACTTCTATAGGCTTCAAGCGCATTCGATTTGGAGATAAATCCGTGGTATTTTCCATTTTTTATTACCGGTAGAAAAACTACTTTGGTCTTTTCAAATTTATCCATTACCGTTTCCATACTGTCAGTTGGGTAAATGATTTCTTTTGGAGGATGCATAACTTCGTTTATAGGGGTGTACTTTACCTTGAAATCACTAAATATAATATCACGAATTTCATTAAAATAAATCACACCAATTAACTCTTTATCGTCATTAACTACCCCAAAAACAACCTGATCTGAGTGGGAAATCATTTCTACTAAAGCCAATAGATTATTTTCCAATTTCAAAGTTAAAAAATCAGTTTGAATAATGGTATTTATATCCAATGTTGACAAAATATTCGTGTCTTTATTACTTGTAAAAGCATTTCCTTTTCTAGCTAAATTTTTAACATCTAAGGAGTGTTTTTCAAATCTTTTTGAAATAGCAAAACTTATAGAGGACACTATCATCAATGGAATCATTAATTCGTAACCACCAGTAATTTCAGCAATTAGGAATATTGCGGTTAGCGGCGCATGAAATAATCCACTTAATATTCCTGCCATTCCCACCATCGTAAAATTGCTAATTGGCAACTTGGTAAAACCTGTTAGATTGATCAATTTCGAAAAGAAAAATCCGGTGTAAGAGC
>CAIJFC010000307.1 GCA_903819815.1 uncultured Bacteroidota bacterium | reverse complement strand
CCGTTCACCATGCCGCTTTGTCCATTTAATTCAGCTACTTTATCCAATGCTAAATAAGTAGTTACTAAACCACCAAAAATTAGAAAAACTACTTGTATAACATCCGTGTAACCAATAACTTTCATGCCTCCAAGCGAAATAATTATAGCAAAGAATGCCAAACCGTACATACATAAATCAAGATTAATACCTGAAATTCCGTTAATTGCTAATGCTCCAAGGTATAGGATAGAAGTCAAATTTACAATCACATATAACAACAACCAGAAAACAGCCATAATCATAGCAATATCGCCGTTATATCTTTGATTAAGAAACTGCGGCATGGTATATATCTTATTTTTTAGGTAAACCGGAATAAAAAATACGGCGACAATAATTAACGTCAATGCTGACATCCATTCATAGCTTGCAATAGCCAATCCCATTTTAAACCCATTGCCTGACATAGCAATAAATTGTTCAGAAGAAATGTTGGAAGCAATTAAGGAAGTTCCAATAGCCCACCATGTTAGCGATCCTTCAGCCAGGAAGTAATCGTGTGAAGCAGAGTTTTTGGCTGATTGTTTCCGTTTGTAAATCCAATACCCATATCCAGCTACTATAAAAAAGTAAACAAGAAAGACCATGTAGTCGGCAAATTGTAATGTATTCATAATTTTAGTTTTTGTAGGTTAATTAATTAAGATAATAATATAAAAAAATGTTATTGTATGTTGATTTTTAGATTTTATTGAAAGTCATTTTTCTAACTTTCTGTTCCAATTTCCAAGCTCTTTCCGTTGCCAGTTACTACTATTTTCATGTCTTATTTACTTTTGTAATGTATATCAGACACTTCTCTTAACATTTGGGCACTTTTTTCAGCAGTAATATCTCGTTGTGACTCTCCCATCATTTCATATCCTACCATAAATTTTTTAACCGATGCAGATCGTAGCAAAGGTGGGTAAAAGTGCATGTGAAACTGCCACTCTGGGTGAAGTTCCCCATCGGTTGGTGCTTGATGTATGCCAGAAGAGTAGGGGAAAGAGGTCTCAAAAAGGTTGTCGTATTTAATTGTTAATAATTTAAGAATATTGGCGTAATCTTCAATTTCATCAACATTAAAATCTGTAATTTTTGTGATAGGACGTTTACAAATAATCATTGTCTCAAAAGGCCAAATAGCCCAAAAAGGAACCAAGGCTACGAAATTTTTATTTTCAATAACAATACGTTCTTTTGCTTCTAATTCTTTTATTAAATAATCCAAAAGCAAATTACTGCCGTTCGTATCAAAATAAGCTTTTAAGCTGTTTTGTGTTTTCTCTACTTGTGTAGGCAAAGAAGATTGAGCCCATATTTGTCCATGTGGATGTGGATTGCTGCACCCCATGACACTTCCTTTATTTTCAAAAATCTGAACATAATTTATATAATCTATATTGCCTAAATCAATATATTCTCGTTGCCAAGTACGTATAATTTCTTCGATTGTAGGCAGATCCATTTCTGGTAAAGTGATATTGTGTTTTGGTGAAAAGCACACCACTCTGGAGATTCCTCTTTCAGGCTTTGCTTTAAAAAAAATAGCCTCCTTGCTGTCTTGAAACTCAATATCTTCTTTTTTTAAAGCTGCAAAATCATTTTCAAAAACAAATGAACTAAGATATTTTGGATTTTCTTCTCCATTAGCCCGAACATTACCAGGACATAAATAGCAAGTTGAATCATATTCAGGTCTTTCATCGTTTGCTAGAGTTTCTTTTTGACCTTGCCAAGGACGTTTTGCTCGGTGTGGAGAAACCAAAACCCATTCGTTTAGGAGCGGATTAAACCGTCGGTGTGGATCTTCGTTGATATCAAATTTTTTCATTACAAACTAGTTTTTATATAGTGATGTGCCATTAGAAATTTTTACATCGTAAGTTAATAAATCTATTTTAAAATGTTCAGCATATAATTTGGTAAATTTCTCTTTTATTTTATTTTCACTTCCCTTTTTTACCAAATTGATGGTGCAACCTCCAAAACCACCACCCATTAATCGGGATCCAATTACATCCTCTTCGGCTTTTGCTAAATCTACCAGATAGTCTAATTCTACGCAACTTACTTCATAGTCTTTAGACAATCCATCATGGGTTTCAAACATTAATTTACCTAACGTTTCAATATCTCCATTGTCAAGGGCAGTACAAGCTAGAATAACCCGTTTTATTTCTTTAACTGCATATAAACTTCTTCTAAAAACATTGTACGTCATTTTAGATTTCAATCCAATAAATAATTCTTCATTACAGTCTCTAAAGCTATTAATTTCAGGATAATTATCATTGATAATACTTAATCCTTCTTCACATTCTATTCGTCGATTATTGTATTCGGATGTAAATAAAGAATGTTGCAAATTACTATCAAATAATAGTAAAGAATAATTTGCAAAATCGGCATCGTGGTAGGTGTAATCTAAAGTACGGCAATCGATTTTTATTACTTTGTTTTCTAATCCCATTACACTAGAAAACTGGTCCATGATACCACAATTAATTCCAACCCAGTGTTCAGCACTTTGCCCCATTAAAGCCATATCGATTGGTTTAATATCTAAATTAAACATTTCATTAATCCCAAATAAAAACCCACATTCTAAGGCTGCTGAAGAAGACAAACCAGAACCGATAGGAATATTACTACTAAAGGTGCAGTTAAAACCGCCTATTT
>CAIJFC010000306.1 GCA_903819815.1 uncultured Bacteroidota bacterium | reverse complement strand
TTAATGTCTATTTTAGGTGAAACTGTGTGTTACAATGAAAACGTAAATGGATTGGCGTCCTCGCAATCTATTCAGCGTAAAGCAGATGGTACTTACGAAGTTAAAACCCCAACTCCACGAGCCAATAATGATGGATCGGGTATTATTTATAACGGAATTGCCATTACCTATTCCTCAACTTCAATTACCGAAGGGCAAAGTTTTTCAATCACTTTTACAACGGACAATCCGATTTCAAGTGTTTTAAATTTATCTATGACTTTAAATAACGGTAGTTTTAATTCAAATGATTTTTCAGGCAATCTAATTGCAACCATTCCTATTGGATCTAATTCAGTTACTTCAACTTTTCAAATTTTGAATGATGGAAATAATGAAGGTGACGAAAATATGCTAATTTCTTTAGCAACTGTTCCCAGTGATTATGTGATTTTGAATAATAATATTACAGTAAGAGTTCACGATATTAATTTCACCGTACAACCCTGGGGAACACCTGTCCGTCCTACTTATGGGTTGTGCCCAAGAAATGTTCCAGTAGGATATTATAGTACTTTAGAAGGAAAATCAGGCGCTACTTTGCGTCAAGCAATTCAAGATATTATTTCAAATCCAAATATAGTCCGAGTTCAAAATTATGGAGATGCCTATAACGTACTTAAAGATGCCGATCAAAATCCTGAAAATAGCGGGCAAGTTTGGATGATTTATGATGAACAACCGATCTCAAAAATCGATTATCAAACTGATAATAGTATTATTGGTAAATGGAACCGCGAGCATATTTATTGTCAATCAAGACTTGGAATCCCTTCTACTTTTATCCCTAATGGAATCCCCGACGGTATTAATAATTGGCGATTAACAACAGGTAGTGGAGATATTGAGGCAAGTCATGACGATACACATCATCTACGTGCCGTTGGAGGTCAAGAAAATAGCACAAGAAATAATAGAAATTACGGAGTTGACTATAACGGGCCTTCGGGTAATATTGGAAGTTGGCGCGGAGATGTTGCCCGAGCAATTTTTTTTATGGCAATTAGATACAACTCATTGAATGTAGTTAATGGTGACCCTGCTAGTTCGCCAACAGGTCAAATAGGAGATTTGACCACTTTATTATCTTGGAATACTTTAGATCCTGCTGACGATTTTGAAATGAATAGAAACAATGTAATTTATAATTGGCAAATGAATAGAAATCCTTTTATTGATTATCCTGCGTTGGTAAATTATGTATTTGGAAATTTAACAAATTCCACCTGGAATGCTGCACTTTCAACAGCCGATTTCAACCAAAAAATACCTACTATATTTCCAAATCCTGCTAAAAACCAAATTGCAATTTCGGGCTTGGACCAATTGAGTAATTTAGAAATTTATACTATTTCAGGAGCAAAAGTGGCTAATTATTTAGTTTTAAATGAATCGCAGTTAGACCTTAATTTGCCTTCAGGAATTTACTTAGTTAAAATTACTTCTGATTCTCTTTCAACTACTAAAAAGTTAATTATCAATTAATATATTTTCAATTTACTATATTTGAGAATGGAGGAGAAATATCAATTACCAGCTGGATTTTTTAAGAATACTTTTTGTGTTTTTGGGGAGATTTTACCTCCAAATTTTGACAATAAAAGATTTGATTATGTAAGTAAGTCGGGGAGTAGTTACTATTTTACCAAACTAGGAATGTACCGACTTTCAAACCATTGGGGACGTTTGGCCAATAGTAAATGGAGATTGGTTTCAACAATTGTTACTACCGATTCAAAATATAAATGGGGATTTGCCCCTTGGGAATCTTTTTACCCCGACAATTCAATTGATCAATTGTATTTTATTCAACCCGATTTTATTAATAATACGGTTAATTACCAACATAAAAACGCTCCTGAGTTTGATAATAAAGCACTACTTAGAACGAGTTTTGAAACTGCAAAAAAGATAAAACAAATAAGGAACTTAATGAATTTAACTTCCTGGGCTAAGTATTTTGATTTTGAAGATATCAATGAGTTAAGAAAGAAAATTATTCTAGAATTGGTTTATACCGACAAATCACTTGAAGAAATAAAACGAGAGTTTCAATAAAAAAATAGAATATTGTGAGTAGAAATACCGAAAAAAACATCAAAAAGCACAACGATAAATTACACAAAGCCCAGGCAAAAGTAAAAAGCGCTTCTGTTGCTAGAAAAGAAATGTTGAAGAAAATAGTTCGGAAATTCAATACGGATACGGATAGCAATTAAATATCATATAATCGTAGTAGTTATTTTTTTAAGACAATTTATTATATTTGAAATAATTATGAGAAAACTTTACTTTTTTTTATTTCTACTTTTTGCGTCTTTATCGAATGTAAATGCTCAAAATTATCTAATTGGTCATACTACAATTACTTTTGTAGATGCCAGCAGAAGCAATAGAAGTATTCCTACTGAAATTTACTACCCAGCAGATATTACAGGTGATAATGTTCCTTTAACCGCGTTAAATTCCACAAAATTCCCTAGTTTGGTTTTTGGACATGGCTTTGTAATGTCATGGGATGCCTATCAAAATTTTTGGAACACACTTGTCCCAAACGGCTATATAATTGCTTTCCCAAAAACAGAAGGAACAATTTCACCTTCTCATCTTGAATTTGCTAAAGATTTGGCCTTTGTAATTAATCAAATGAATCTTTTAGGAACCCAAAACACATCGATTTTCTTTAACAGAGTAAGTAATAAGAACGCTGTTTTTGGACATAGTATGGGGGGAGGCGCCTCATTTTTATCAGTTCCATTAAATTCAAATATTTCAGCTTTGGTTAATTTTGCTGCAGCAGAAACCAATCCTTCAGCGATTGCAGTTACAAGTTCAATTTCAATTCCAACGCTTATTTTTGCTGGTGCAAATGACTGTGTTGCGCCACCAAACACCAATCAATTGTTGCTTTATAATGGACTTTCAAGCGCTTGTAAAACTTATATTAGTATGATTGGAGCAAGTCATTGTCAAATGGCAAATAGTAACACTTTATGTAGTTTTGGAGAATCTACATGTACTCCAACTGCTACCATTACAAGAACAGAACAACACAATAAAATTTTTAGTTATTTATTGCCGTGGCTGAATTTCCAACTAAAATCGGATTGTTCACAAGGATCAATTTTTGATTCTCTAATTCTTTCTAATACATCAATTACCTATCTTAAAAATTGTATCCAATGCTCTCCGTTAAGCACAAATGAAGCAACTACATTAGAAAATGAAATAGTTTTATTTCCTAATCCTGCGGAGGAGATTATTTATGTAAAAGGATTTTTTCAAAAAGAATATTGTATCTATTTAAGAGATATTAATTCAAAAATAGTTTTGGAATTAAAATTCTATGAATCTCAAAATATTGATATTTCGAAACTAGCTTCTGGAGTTTATTTTTACGATGTTTTCGATTCAAATAAAAAATCAATTAAAGGAAAAATAGTAAAAAAGTAATTACTTTCCGATACAAAAATTAGCAAAAATATTACCTAAAAGCTCATCGTTAGAGACTTCTCCGGTAATCATTCCAAAATGATATAAGGCTTCTCGAATATCAATTGCCATCAAATCACTAGAAATATTGGTTTGCAATCCGAAGTTTACTTTCTGAATTTCTTCTAAGGCTTTTAGCAACGAATCGTAATGACGGGTATTGGTCACAATAGTTTCATTATTACGTAAAGCCCCTGTATTTACAAATGATAACAACTGATTTTTAAGATCATCAACGCCAATATTCTCTTTCGCACTTATAAAAATTAGTTTAATGTTTAATGTTTCAAGTTCTTTACGTATAGTCGAAATTTCAAATTCTGTCATTAAATCAAGTTTATTGATTATAACAACCAAAGGCTTTAACGGAAATTGATTTTTAATTTTTTCTATTTCTAAAATATATTCTGAACTTTGAACTTTAAACTTTAAACTATCAAACAAATACAATACTACCTGCGCTTGTTCGATTTTTTCGAAAGTTTTTCGAATTCCTAAACTTTCAATAACATCTGCCGTTTCTCGAATTCCAGCTGTATCAATAAATCGGAATCCGATGCCGCCAATAACCAATTCGTCTTCAATGGTATCGCGAGTGGTTCCCGCAATTTCTGAAACGATGGCGCGTTCTTCATTTAATAAAGCATTCAATAAAGTCGATTTTCCAACATTGGGTTCACCCACAATGGCAATAGGGATACCGTTTTTAATTACATTTCCAACTGCAAACGAATCGATTAATCTTTTCAAGACAAATTCAATTCTGTTTAATAATTCGCGAAATTGAGTTCTATCGGCGAAAGCCACATCTTCTTCTGCAAAATCTAATTCTAATTCGATTAAAGAAGCGAAATTCAATAATTCTTGACGTAATTCCTTGATTTCATTGCTAAAACCACCACGCATTTGTTGCATTGCAATTTGATGTGACGCTTCATTATCAGACGAAATTAAATCGGCAACCGCTTCGGCTTGTGACAAATCCATTTTTCCATTCAAAAAGGAACGTAAAGTAAACTCGCCCGCATTTGCCATACGGCAACCTTTTCGAAGTAATAATTGAATAATTTGTTGCTGAATGTAAGTGGAACCATGACAAGAAATTTCGATCGTATTTTCTCCTGTATAGGAGTTGGTACCTTTAAAAATAGAAAGTAAAACTTGGTCGATTACTTTTTCTCCATCTACAATATGCCCTAAATGCAAAGTGTGTGACTTCTGTTTGCTGATGTCTTTATCAGAAATTGAAGAAAAAACCGACTGACAAATTGAAATTGCCTCCGCACCAGAAACACGAATAACAGCTATTGCTCCTGATCCAGAAGGGGAAGCTAAGGCTACAATGGTATCATTTTGAATCATAGTTTGAAAATCAAGTCGCAAAGTTACAAAGAAATTAATTGGTTAAAAACCCAGCATTTGAAATAAAAAAAATCCGAAATTTCAATTAAGAAAATCCGGATTTTATTGACCGTTATAGTGGTTTGGTTGGTTAATTGTTAAGCATTACCGGCATTACTAGCATGGTAACGGTTTCACCTTCTTCCAATCCGTCAACAGGAGTTAAAATTCCTGCACGATTGGGTAATGACATTTCAAGCATGATCATATCCGCTTGTAGGTTAGTCAACATTTCGGATAAAAACCTTGAATTGAAACCAATTTGCATATCATCACCTTGGTAATCACATGTCAATCTTTCTTCTGCTTTGTTAGAGTAATCAATATCTTCTGCTGAAATATTCAATTCAGCGCCCGCGATTTTTAAACGAATTTGGTGGGTAGTTTTATTTGAGAAAATAGCAACACGACGAACAGAGTTTAAAAACTGAGTTCTGTCAATCATTAATTTATTTGGATTTTCTTTTGGAATAACCGCTTCGTAATTTGGATATTTTCCATCGATCAAACGACACATTAAAATGTAATTGTCAAATGAGAAAGTAGCGTTACTATCGTTGTATTCAATTTTAATTTCAGCATCTGAAGTTCCTAAAATACTTTTCAAAATATTCAATGGTTTCTTGGGCATAATAAAATCAGCTACTTGGGAAGATTTTACATCCGTTCTAGCATATTTAACTAATTTGTGAGCGTCTGTTGCCACAAATGTTAATCCTTCTGGTGAAAATTGGAAGAAAACGCCTGACATTACCGGACGTAAATCATCGTTTCCAGCAGCAAAAATAGTTTTGCTAATAGCAGTTGCTAAAACTTCTGCAGGAACTAATGTAGTTGATGGATTGTCAAGATTCACCGATTTTGGAAACTCACTTCCTGGAGAATAAGCCAATGCATATTTCCCTGAATTAGAGCTAATTTCAATGGTGCTATTTTCTTCAACTGTAAATGTAAGTGGTTGTTCAGGGAATGTTTTTAATATTTCTAAAAGTAATTTTGCAGGAACCGCAACGCTACCTTGGCTTTCAGAATCGATATCCAAAGTTGCTGACATGGTAGTTTCTAAATCCGAAGCAGAAACAGTTAATGTTTTGTTGTCTAATTCAAATAAGAAATTATCTAAAATAGGTAAGGTGTTACTGCTGTTAATGACACTTCCTAATACTTGTAATTGTTTCAATAAGTACGAACTCGATACTATAAACTTCATCTTTGGCTTTTTTTAATCAATCTTAAAATCTGAATTTTTCAGAATTATTATTATTTAGTTTTACAAATATATCTTAATCTTATCAAATAGTGAAAACAAATTTATTAACAATTATTTGCTATATTTTCTTTTTCTTAGGAAAGTGAAAAGTAATCCGAATATTCCTAGGATAATTAATGGTAATCCCACGCTTATAATTTGAGCGATTGTATAATTATCATATACTTTTTCTTTGTCTAAAATAGGTAAATTAACCACTTTACTTCGAATGTTAATAAGTCCGTTGTCATCCAACAAATAATTAACACAATTCATTAAAAATTCCTTGTTTCCGTAAAAAAATCCAGTTCTTTGATCCAAACCTAATTCTACATCATTTCCTTTTTTGTCCAATTCATTTTTAATCACATCACCATCAGAAATTACAATCATCTTGCTGTTTTTCCCAATATTTTTGTAGGTAGCATCTTTAAAAGGTAATATTCTGTTTTCGTATACTGAATGAAATTTTCCTTCTAGTAAAACGGCAACAGGATAATTTCCATAACCATAAAAGTCTTTTGGAGTTAATTCTTCAGAAACCATTCTTAAACTTACTTCGGTAGGGGTTCCAACTAATTTTGAATATTGAGATGATTGTAGTAAAATCGTTTTATTAATATCATTTTTCAATGTTTCTATTGGGCTTGCAAATTGAAATTTTATTGCATCTAAATTTGAAGAAATTGGATGTTTAGTATTTTGTGAAGGATAAACCATCGGTGAATAATACCAGGGTAATTTAATTTTTTGAGTTCCAGTTCCAGGTTCACCAGTTTCCAATACTATTGGACTAGCTTGCAAATCTTTTATTAAAGCCGGATGTATCCTGATGCCATATTTAAAAAACAGGTCATTCAGGTTTAAATCTATCGGAAATGCTAGGTTTGTTCCTGTTTCATTATTAAGACTATCCATTTCCATATGTACTGGATCGACTAACCAAATTGCTTTACCTCCATTAATAATGAATTGATCTAATACTTGTTTCTGCTCATCTGAAAAAGGTTTTTTAGGTTTGGCAATAATAGCTAAATCATATTTTTTTAAAAATTGTAAACCTGCAGTTGGATTAATATTTATTGAGTCTAGTGGAAATTTAGCAATTAAATAATTTTCTTTTACTGATTTAATAAAATTAAATATATATTGATCATCTAATTCATCATTACCTTTTATTATTATTACTTTCTTGTGTTCTTTTTTGGTAACAGTATTTATTGCATTTGTAAAAGCATATTCTAAATGTTGAACAGAACTCACTACTTTTTCAGCTGTGGAAGCTCCCATTATATTCTTTAGTAATGGCACACTTATACTTTGCTCATGATAGGTCGTTATTGCCCATGGAAAAACCACTTCTTGTGTTTGCTTTCCTTTGTCGTTTAAAGTTAAATTTATAGGTGTTAATCCTCTTTCTACAAAGGATTGAATGGTTTCGTCTCTTTTGTCTTCCTCTTCTAATGGGTTTACAAATTGAAACATTATATTAGAATTATAAGCTTTGAATTCTTCCAATATTTGTTGCGTTTCCGTTTGTAATTTCTTCATTTCACCTGGAAATTCTCCTTTCAAGAAAACATCAATAATCAAGGGTTCTTTGACTTCTTTAATTATCTTTAATGTTGTCGGAGAAAGAGTGTAACGATGATCTGCGGTTAAGTCAAAACGAAGAAAATAAAAGTTTCCCGCTAGATTAATTACGATTAATAAAAGCGAAATTAGTAGTACTGATTTTAGATTTTTATTTTTCATCATTACAATTTTAAAGATTTTAATTTAAAAACAGTAAGTGACATAAAAAAGACAGTTAGACTGATAAAATACAATAAATCGCGGGTGTCAATTACCCCTCGACTCATACTTTTAAAATGGCTATTCATCCCTAAATTGGAAATTATATTTTCCATGCTTGGTAAATAAGTTGCAATTCCATCAAATCCGTAATAGAAAGTGAAACTTAATAAAACGGCTACCAAAAAGGCAATTATCTGATTATTAGTCAATGATGAAGTAAAAATCCCTATGGAACAATATCCTGAAATTAAAAATAACAAACCAAAATAGGAGCCAATAGTACTTCCCATATCGATATTTCCTTCCGGAATTCCAAGTTTAGAAATTACATATACATAAATGAACGTTGGAATAATTGCTATTACAATCAATAATAACGAACCTAAAAATTTGCCACCTACAATTTCCCAAATACTTAATGGCTTAGTTAAAAGCAATTCTAAAGTTCCTTGTTTCATTTCGTCAGAGAAGCTTTTCATGGTTACCGCAGGAATTAGAAATAGTAATATCCATGGTGATATGGTAAAAAACGGACTCAAATCAGCAAAACCAGAATCTAAAATATTGTATTCGCCATTGAATATCCATAGAAACAATCCGTTAAGAATTAAGAAAATAGCGATTACTAAGTAGCCAATCGGCGAACCGAAAAAGGATCTAATCTCTCTAAATAATATTGCTTTCATTAAATGTTAATTCGTTAATTCGTTAATTCGTTGATTTGTTAATTTGGTTATTTGAACCGACTACTGCAAACTGACCAATTTATCGACGCTCCACGCTTCGGGTTTATTATTAAATAGTTTTTTTGTATCGGTCCAAATTTCGAAAAAAAGTTCGGAATTTCTATAATTTTCTAGGTCTTGTTCGGTTTCCCAATAACTATAAGTAAAGAAAATGGTTTGATCGCTTTTATCTTGATACAATTCCAATAAACGATTTCCTGGCGCATTTCGTATCTTCTCTTTTATAAATTCAAAATTTTCTAAGAATTTTGAAATCTTTTCCTCGTGAAAACTCATTTTTACAATTCTAACGAACATAAACTAGATAGTTTTAAATTGTATGGTAATACTGTCTCTATAATTTAGCCCTAACAAGCTTGAAGCACTGCCAACACTCATCGGATTACTTCTAAAAATTGCAATTTCTAAAAACCCAGCTTCATTAAAAATGGCCAATTTATCGCCTTCATAATCCTTAATTGGATATTTTCCTGCGTTACCTATATCGGAATATTTAGCCCAAATATTTTTTATAGGATTTGATTTTTTCTGTAATCTATTTTGTAATAATGGAATTTCATAAGGTCTGCCTTTTCCAACTTCAAGAAACAGTTTTTTAGTTATATTAGTTACCACATTTCCAAAATGATCAATGTAAATCACGTATCCTTTTATTGAATTTTTATCGGTTGCAACACTAGGTTGAATTTCGGTAACTTCCTTAATTTCAGTTATTTCCTTTCCAATAACGTTCAATAAACCGCCTTTTGAAATATGACTCGCCACGGTCACAAACACATCTAAATCAGTGGTGTCTTCCGGCAAACGGTCATGGATATTGATAGCCACCATTTTTTGGGGAACTACTTTTTGTATTAAAATACTTAGAATACCATTGTCGGCACAAATAAAAAAATGATCGTTCCATTGCATCGCAATATGTTGATTTTCTTTATTTTTTTCAGCGTCAACGCCAATTAAGTGCACCGTGCCTTTTGGAAAACTCATATAGGCAGCTCCAATTATATAACTCGCTTGTAAAGTGTTAAATGGCTCAATATTATGAGAAATATCTACAATTTTAGCCTCTGAATTTTCAGTCAATATTTTTCCTTTCAAAGCACCTACAAAGTGATCTTTGATCCCGTAATCGGTCGTAAGGGTAATTATTGACATAAAATTGTTTATAAATAATTTAAGGATTTAAACCTAAATTATATTAAATTTGAACTGCAAAGCTAATAATTATCGGCGACTAATTTTTAATTAAATACAACACATTTGAACGAAAGAATTATCGAGCTCATCGACATCGCACCAAAAGACTTTTGGGGCGCTCAAGACACTCATCTTGAAACTATTAAAAAGTATTACCCAAAGTTGAAAATTGTGGCCAGAGGAACAACAATCAAAGTTTTTGGAGAAAAAGAAGCCCTAGATGAATTTGAAAAACGATTCAACCGATTGATGCTCCATTTCACCCGTTACAATACTATTGACACCAATGTTATCGAAAGAGTCATTCAAAGTGATGTTCAAGACGACCGACGTATGGATTCCAAAGACAATATATTGGTGCACGGCGTTGGTGGAAGAATTATCAAAGCAATGACTGCCAATCAGCAATTATTGGTGGACACCATCAATAAAAACGATATGGTGTTTGCGGTTGGGCCTGCTGGAACCGGAAAAACTTACACTGGTGTGGCAATGGCGGTAAAAGCATTGAAAGAAAAGCAAGTCAAAAAAATCATTTTGACACGACCGGCAGTCGAAGCGGGTGAAAATTTAGGGTTTCTTCCTGGTGATATGAAAGAGAAATTAGATCCGTATATGCAGCCTTTATACGATGCTTTGCGTGATATGTTGCCCAACGAAAAACTCGAAGATTACCTCTTGAAAGGGATAATCCAAATTGCCCCATTGGCATTCATGCGGGGACGAACTTTGGATGAAGCCTTTGTAATTCTGGACGAAGCGCAAAACACAACCCATTCCCAAATGAAAATGTTTTTGACACGTATGGGAAAAAACGCCAAGTTCATGATCACGGGCGACCCAGGTCAAGTCGATTTACCAAGACGAACCATTTCCGGACTTAAAGAAGCGTTATTGGTATTGAAAGATGTTGAAGGAATTGGGATAATTTACCTTGACGACAAAGACATCGTGCGCCACCGATTGGTCAAAAAAGTAATAGATGCCTACAAACAAATCGAGAATCACGATTAAGTAAAGCTATTAGCTTTCAGCAATAAGCAATATGCAAAAAAAATGGGGGGGAATTAGTGTAATTCTTGTCTAAAAAAACATTCTCATATTGGCTAATAGCTAATAGTTTTGGCTGTCAAGAAAGAATTTTTAATTAAATCACTTCCTGTTTTGCTTTCTTGTTCAAAACAATCTATTTTTGCATCACACACAACAAACACACCTTAAATGAATACAATTACTTCAACCAATTTTAATTTTCCCAACCAAAAATCAGTTTATCACGGGAAAGTTCGTGAAGTTTATAACATTAATGACGACCTTTTAGTGATGGTTGCCACCGATAGACTGTCTGCTTTTGATGTCGTGATGCCAAAAGGAATTCCTTATAAAGGGCAAATATTGAATCAAATCGCTACTAAATTCATGAAGTTAACTCAGGATATTGTGCCGAATTGGTTAATTGCAACCCCAGATCCAAATGTGGCGATCGGGCATTTATGTGCCCCTTTTAAAGTGGAAATGGTGATTCGTGGTTATGTTTCGGGGCACGCTGCCAGAGAATATGCTTTGGGAAAACGAATTTTGTGTGGCGTTACAATGCCAGAAGGCTTGAAAGAAAACGATAAATTTCCAACTCCAATAATTACTCCATCTACCAAAGCGGACAATGGCGAACACGACGAAGATATTTCTCGTGAGGATATTCTTGCCAAAGAAATTGTATCTGAAGAAGATTATTTGGTATTGGAAAAATATACGAGAGCTTTGTTTCAACGAGGAACTGAAATTGCTGCCGGCCGCGGATTGATATTAGTGGATACTAAATATGAATTTGGAAAAACCAAAGACGGTAAAATTGTATTAATTGACGAAATTCATACACCCGATTCTTCGCGTTATTTCTATGCTGATGGTTATCAAGAAAGACAAAACAAGGGTGAAGAACAAAAACAACTTTCTAAAGAGTTTGTTCGTCGTTGGTTAATAGAAAACGGATTTCAAGGAAAGGAAGGACAACTAATTCCAGAAATGACTGACGAGTATATTAGTACAGTTTCTGAACGCTATATTGAATTGTATGAAAATATTATGGGCGAAAAATTCGTAAAAGCGGATATTTCGGAAATCAATAATAGAATAGAAAAAAATGTTTTAGAATATCTATCTAAATAGCTAATCCCCTTATTTTATTAGAACATTATTCACTAGGTCTTCCAAAACGAACTTTTTTAAGTTCGTTTTTTATTTATTTATAATTGTAGTTATTAACAATTTCGTAATTATGTTTTTAATAACTTTTTGTGTTTCAAATTATTAATTTCATTTAAATTAATTATGTTTGATTTGATTTTAACAATTAT
>CAIJFC010000305.1 GCA_903819815.1 uncultured Bacteroidota bacterium | reverse complement strand
AGAAGAAGTCGCGATATGCACTGGTTGCGTATTGACCGATATTATTCATCTGAAGATTCTTTCGCTGAAGACAACGAGAAAAAAGAAAATTTTGACGGTCTATTTGGAGACAAAGGTTCTTTAGGAGGATTTGGTGAAATGGAAAAAGCGGCGGATAACCCTCAAGTTTCTTTCCAACCAGTAATGTGTCAACACTGTAATCACGCTCCATGTGAGACTGTTTGTCCTGTTGCTGCAACCTCTCACGGTCGTCAAGGTCAAAACCAAATGGCATATAACAGATGTGTGGGTACTAGATATTGTGCCAATAACTGTCCGTATAAAGTGCGTCGTTTTAACTGGTTCTTATACAACAAAAACAGTGAATTCGATTACAATATGAATGATGATTTAGGTCGTATGGTATTAAATCCAGACGTAAACGTTCGTTCAAGAGGAGTTATGGAAAAATGTTCAATGTGTATTCAAATGACACAAGCAACCATTTTGAAAGCCAAAAATGAAGGTAGAGAAGTTATCGAAGGTGAATTCCAAACGGCTTGTTCTAAAGCTTGTTCTACTGGAGCAATGACTTTTGGAGATATAAATGTAAAAGAAAGCCCAATCGCTAAATTAGTAGAAGACGAAAGAGCATACCATTTATTAGAGCACGTTGGTACAAAACCAAATGTTGTTTATCACGTTAAAGTTAGAAATTCATAAAGTTTGAACCTTGCAAAATTCGTTGCAATTCTAACTTTATAAGTAAAATAAATTAATAAAATTAAAAAGGATATGTCTCATATACACGATTCAAGTATTAGAAAACCTTTAGTTATAGGAAATAAAACCTATCACGATGTTACCGTAGACGTAGCTGCGCCTGTTGAAGGCAAAGCAAATAAACAGTGGTGGATTGTTTTTTCAATCGCTCTTGCCGCTTTCCTTTGGGGAATAGGTTGTATTATTTATACTATTTCAACAGGTATTGGTACTTGGGGATTAAATAAAACGGTAGGTTGGGCTTGGGATATTACCAACTTCGTTTGGTGGGTAGGTATTGGTCACGCAGGAACCTTAATTTCCGCCGTATTATTGTTATTCCGTCAAAGATGGAGAATGGCAATTAACCGTTCTGCAGAAGCAATGACAATTTTCTCAGTAATTCAAGCAGGTTTGTTTCCAATTATTCACATGGGTCGTCCTTGGTTAGCGTATTGGGTATTACCAATTCCAAACCAATTCGGTTCCTTATGGGTGAATTTTAACTCGCCATTACTTTGGGACGTATTTGCAATTTCAACGTATTTATCTGTATCGACTGTTTTCTGGTGGACTGGTTTATTGCCTGATTTTGCCATGTTAAGAGACAGAGCAATTACTCCATTTACCAAAAGAATTTACTCTATATTAAGTTTCGGATGGAGCGGTAGAGCTAAAGATTGGCAACGTTTCGAAGAAGTTTCTTTGGTTCTAGCAGGTTTAGCAACTCCACTGGTACTTTCTGTACACACTATTGTATCTATGGACTTTGCTACGTCAGTAATTCCAGGATGGCACACTACCATTTTCCCTCCATACTTCGTAGCTGGAGCGGTATTCTCAGGATTTGCAATGGTAAATACCTTACTTATTATCATGAGAAAAGTTTCTAATTTAGAAGCTTATATTACCATTCAACACATCGAATTAATGAACATTGTAATCATGATTACGGGTTCTATTGTAGGGGTTGCTTATATTACGGAGTTATTCATCGCTTGGTATTCAGGTGTAGAATACGAACAATATGCTTTCTTAAACAGAGCAACAGGACCTTACTGGTGGGCGTATTGGTCAATGATGACTTGTAACGTATTCTCTCCACAGTTCATGTGGTTCAAAAAATTAAGAACAAGTATCATGTTTTCTTTCATCATCTCTATTGTGGTAAATATCGGAATGTGGTTTGAAAGATTTGTGATCATTGTAACTTCATTACATAGAGATTACCTTCCCTCTTCATGGACTATGTTTTCTCCTACTTTCGTAGATATTGGAATTTTCATTGGAACAATAGGATTCTTTTTCGTATTATTTTTATTGTATGCAAGAACATTCCCTGTAATTGCTCAAGCTGAGGTTAAAACAATATTGAAAGCTACAGGACAAAATTATATTAACGATAGACAAGCAAATAAAGATTCACATCATGAGTAATAAAGTTATTTACGCTATATATAACGACGATGATATCTTGATGGATGCCGTAAAGAAAACACGTGCTGCGCATCATCATATTGAAGAAGTTTTTACCCCTTTTCCAGTTCACGGATTGGACAAAGCAATGGGTCTTGCACCTACGAGATTGGCTATTTGCGCCTTTATTTATGGATGTATTGGAATATCTGTAGCAACCGCTATGATGAATTTCATTATGATTCAAGATTGGCCTCAAGATATTGGTGGAAAACCAAGTTTTAGTTACTTGCAAAACATGCCAGCATTCGTGCCTATTATGTTTGAAATGACGGTATTTTTTGCAGCCCACTTAATGGTGATTACTTTTTATATGAGAAGTAGATTATGGCCATTCAAACAAGCAGAAAATCCTGATGTTAGAACTACAGACGACCATTTTTTAATGGAAGTTGCCATACACGATAACGAAAAGGAATTGGTTTCTTTTTTCAAAAGTACCGGAGCAGTAGAAGTAAAAGTAATAGAAAAGCATTAATAGAAGATATGAAAACGATATATAAAATCACCATTTTATGAGGTTTGTCAGCATTAGTAACTTCTTGTCATGATAATTTAAAACCAAATTATCAGTACATGCCTAATATGTATGAACCAGTAAGCTACAATACTTATTCAGAATCATCGGCATTCAAAAACGGTAAAGAAGGACAACTTCCAGCAGAAGGATCTTTGAACAGAGGATTTGAAGTTTACGAGTATGAAAACTCTACAGCTGGATATGATTTAGCTAAAGCAAATCTTAAATCTCCTTTAGATTCTTTATCTACGGAAGATATGGATAAAGCAAAAGGTCTTTATGAAATATATTGCGCTATTTGTCATGGTAATGCTGGAAATGGTCAAGGTAAATTAGTCACTCAAGGTAAACTTTTAGGAATTCCTAATTACAAAGACAGAGTAATTACAACGGGTAGTGTTTTCCACGTTCAAACGTATGGATTAAATTCTATGGGAGCCTATTCGAATCAATTGAATGCTCACGAACGTTGGTTAGTTGCAACCTATGTAATGAAACTAAAAAGCGAATTATAATTGTAGAACAAAATCATCTTTATAGATATGTACACATTTTCAAGTAAATTAAAAACATTCTCTTTAATTCTAATGCTTCTCGGAGCACTTGGAATTGGTTATGGTTTTTTAACTGCCCCAAAAGATATTCAAGAAGTTGAAACTATTCTTTCAGCAGAAACGCATCACGAAGGAGGAAGCAATGCTCATGAAGCGCACGCTGTTGAAGGAAATGCTGCCGTTGCTGCCGAAAAACACAAAGAACATTTAGAGCATGTATTGCACCAATTGCAAAACAAGCCTTGGGCAGCATTTTATGTAGCTTGTATTTTCTTTATGCTTATTTCATTAGGAGTTTTAGCTTTTTATGCTATTCAACAAGTGGCACAAGCAGGTTGGTCGCCAGTATTATTCCGAGTAATGCAAGGAATTACAGCTTATTTACCTGTAGGTTCAATTATCTTTTTTACATTTTTAATTTTATGTGGACTTCATTTTAATCACTTATTTATCTGGTTAGATCCTGAAGTAATCGCATCGGATAAAATTATCGCTAACAAATCGGGTTATT
>CAIJFC010000304.1 GCA_903819815.1 uncultured Bacteroidota bacterium | reverse complement strand
TTGCGTATCAAACGGCCTATTTGAAAGCGAACTATCCTGCAGAATATATGGCTGCTGTATTATCGAATAACATGAGCGATATTAAGCAAGTTTCGTTTTTTATGGAAGAATGCAAGCGCATGGGATTGCAAGTTTTAGGGCCCGATGTAAATGAGTCTTTTTATAAATTTACTGTAAATGAAAATTACGCCGTACGTTTCGGAATTGGCGCTGTTAAAGGGGTTGGAATGGGTGCCGTACAAACTATTGTAGAAAATAGAAAAGAGAGTAAATACAAATCTATATTTGATTTAACCAAGCGAATTGACTTGCGTGCCGCCAATAAAAAGGCACTTGAAAATCTTGTTTTAGCCGGTGGTTTTGATTCCTTTAAAGGGGTTTCAAGAGCACAATATTTCCATGACGATGGAGACGGAATTACTTTTTATGAAAAAGCGATACGCTATGGATTGAAATTCCAAGAAAATGAAAATTCATCGCAAGTAAGTTTGTTTGGTGAAGCTAGTGAAGTTCAAATTGCAGAACCGGTGGTACCTCCTTGTGAGGATTGGTCCACCATGGAAAAATTGGCTAAGGAAAAGGAAGTGGTTGGTATTTATCTTTCAGGGCATCCCTTGGATGATTTTAAATTTGAGATGAAATACTTTTGCAATTCGAAATTGGAATCGTTAAAAGATTTGAATAACCAAATCAATAAAAATTTATCTTTTGGAGGAATTGTTTCCAATGTAAAACACCTGGTTAATAAATCAGGAAAAGGGTGGGGTTCTTTTGTTTTAGAAGGATATGATGAAAGCCACGAGTTTAGAATTTTTGGAGAAGAGTACATGAAATTCCGTCATTATTTGACTCCGAACAGCTTTACTTTTATCAAATTAATGGTAAAAGAAGGTTGGCCCGATAAAGAAACAGGAAAAAGAAGAGATCCGATAATTCAATTCATCGACTTTAAAATCCTTCAAGACATACTTGGATTATTTGCCAAGAAACTAGTGATTCACATCAATATAAATGACTTACAATCGGAATTTGTTCATCAATTGAGTACTGTTTTCCAACAAAATAAAGGAGATAAATCAGTGGTTTTTGAAGTGATGGAATTAGAAAAAATTAAAAAGCAAGTTGAAATAACACCTCCAATTGTAGCCACAGATGAGGATTCGGAAAGTGAAGTAATTTATGACGAAGAAAATCCACAAGTTGAATTGGTAACCGAAATGGAGGAGATAAAAGTCATCACAAAATTAGAAATGCCAAGTCGGAAATTGAAAATTAAAATTTCAAATGAATTGCTTTCGGAATTGGAGAAAATGCAAGTGAACTTCAAATTGAATTAATTCCACAAAACCCTAGCCCTGATGGAAGCGGCATCCCACGCTTTTTTGCGTGGATATAGCGTACAGCAGGAAAAAGCTTCAAATAAATTATACCAATACCTTTATAATCAAAAGTAATTTTACAATAGTGTTCAAATGGTATTTAATTATTAAATTTGCATTAGAAAATTAATTAAAAAATAGAAAATATGGCATTAGCAATAACAGACGCTACTTTTGACGAAGTAGTTTTGAAATCAGACAAACCAGTAATGGTCGATTTTTGGGCAGCATGGTGTGGACCTTGTAGAATGGTTGGACCAATCATTGACGAAATAAGCGAAGAATTTGCTGGTAAAGCAGTAGTTGGAAAAGTAGATGTAGATGCAAACCAAGAATTTGCTGCAAAATACGGCGTACGAAATATACCTACCGTTTTGGTTTTTCACAAGGGAGAAGTAGTAGCTAGACAAGTGGGTGTTGCGCCAAAACAAACGTATGCCGACAGTTTGACTACTTTATTGTAAATAATAATTTGTCATTGCGAGGCATGAAGCAATCTAGGTTTGGCGAAAGTCAAACCTTTTTTATTTAAACGGAATTTATTTCAGTTACTATATTATCAATCTTTTAATTTTTAAATCGTATAATCTTTTAATACATTTGAAGGATGAAAATTGAATCCCAAATAGAGAAAATTTCTAGCTTTCAGCACCTTGAATTATTAGCCAATCAAGTCGTTGAAGGGTTTATTTCAGGAATGCATAAAAGTCCTTTTCATGGATTTTCTGCCGAGTTTGCGGAACATAAAGTTTACAATCCTGGGGAAAGTACAAAGCACATTGATTGGAAATTATTCGCAAAAACCGACCGGCTTTATACGAAGAGGTACGAGGAAGAAACCAATTTGCGATGCCACTTAATCATCGATAATTCCACATCTATGCATTATCCAAAGTTAAAAGACAATCAGTTATTTTATGAAAGTAAAATAGGATTTTCTGTTTTAGCTTCGGCTGTATTAATGAATTTATTGAAGAAGCAGCGCGATGCAGTTGGGCTAAGCGTTTATTCTGATACGTATGAATATTATGCTCCCGAAAAAGGAAGCGATCGCCACCACCGAATGATTTTAAATAAATTAGAATCATTATTGGAAAACAGCAAAACCCCAAAAAGTACCGATACCATTTCCTTTTTACATCAAATTGCCGAAAAAATTCACCGCCGATCCATGATTATTTTGTTTACCGATATGTTTCAAACAGGAAATGAGGAAGCATTATTCACGGCATTACAACATTTGAAACACAACAAACACAAAATCGTTTTGTTTCATGTAATTGATGAAAAAACCGAATTAAATTTTGATTTTGATGCCGCACCAAGAAAATTCATTGACCTAGAATCAGGCGAAGAAATTAATATTTTTGCAGATAATATAAAGGAAGCCTACGAAAATCAGGTTTCCAATTACTTCAAAAAGGTAGCAATCACCTGCGCCCAGAATAAAATTAAGTATGTACCCGTTTCTGTTGGAGCCAATTTCGAGAAAATACTAACCACCTACCTAGTTGAAAAACAATCTTTTGGTTAATATTGATCCTGAATAATAAAATTTTTCTCAAAAAACACTTGCTAGAGTCGAAATAGGTTGTATATTTGCCCTCGCAAACAAAGTTAGCTATTCTTATGCAAATTAAAGTTTAGCGAAACAATAAGCGCTGGTTTGGTAGTTCAGTTGGTTAGAATACATGCCTGTCACGCATGGGGTCGCGGGTTCGAGTCCCGTCCAGACCGCTTAAATTTGGGAAAGTCACGTATAAAAGCGTGACTTTTTTGCCCAAAAAAGGTTTTTAAGATTGTTGTGTTGTTTTGCTACGGCTTTGTAACCCGTAGCCGGTTTAGTAGTTAGACCAATGAAAAGCTTTCTCGTTTTATAACGAGATGGCTTTTTTGATTTATACCTAAAAAACATGTTTTATATTTATATATTATTCTCAAAATCTAGCAATACTTATTATAACGGGTTTACAGAGAATTTAAAAAAAAGAGTTGAAAATCATCTTGCTGGACGAAGTAAATATACTTCAACCAAAAATGATTGGGTACTAGTTTATTCTAAAGAATTCGAGATTAAAAAAGAAGCGTTAATAGAAGAGAAAAGATTAAAAAAACTAAACAGAGCTTCCCTTGAGAAATTAATTTACAATTAATTATTGCCGGTTTAGTAGTCTCGTCTTTTTGGACGAGATGAAAAGCTTTCCATTTATTCTGAATTTATTTCAGAATCTAGGGATAGCTTTTTTGATTTAAAGCCTTTTGAAATATTATTTTAAAATTATAAACCAATAAAGTTGTAAAATAAAGTTCTATTCACTTACTTTGCACCGTTCTTAAATGTACTGATTGTTATCACGAAAGCCCGAGGGATTAGACCCGTTGAAAGCTTAGCAACCCTTTATCCCTAAAGAAGGTGCTACATTCTATCACGCCATGCGTGAACAGATAACCTGAGAATTTCTCTCCCTTTCCATAACATTTTTTATTTTTTTTGAACCGAATTTTTCGGCATTCAAATAATTCGTATTCCCGTTTTCGTTGCAATCTGCGGAAAAAACCGCAGGATTTCCGCTACAACCGGGGGTATAATTTTATTTTTTAGGCCTCTCTATTAATATCAGTAAAAAAATAAATGAGTTCGATTTTACAAGAAATAAACAAACGAATACTAGTTCTCGATGGAGCAATGGGGACCATGCTGCAACGCTACAATTTCTCAGAAGAAGATTTCCGAGGCGAGCGTTTTGCAAATTTTCCACATTCCCTAAAAGGAAACAACGATTTATTGTCACTTACGCAGCCGCAAGCAATAGCATCCATTCATGCGCAATATTTTGAAGCCGGTGCCGATATTGTAGAAACCAATACCTTCTCAGGAACTACCATCGGAATGGCCGATTACCATTTGGAAGATTTAGTGTATGAACTCAACTTTGAATCTGCTAAAATTGCCCGTAAAGTTGCCGATGAATTCACAGCAAAAAATCCAGATCAACCCCGTTTTGTAGCCGGATCAATAGGACCAACAAACCGAACCGCAAGCATGTCGCCCGATGTAAACGACCCAGGTTTCAGAGCCGTATCATTTGATGATTTACGCATTGCCTACAAGCAACAAGTAGAAGCATTGATTGATGGCGGAGTAGATTTACTTTTAGTAGAAACCATTTTCGATACTCTAAATGCCAAAGCAGCACTTTTCGCCATAGAAGAAGTAAAAGAAGAACGCAAAATGGATATTCCAATTATGGTTTCAGGAACCATTACGGATGCTTCTGGAAGAACACTTTCGGGTCAAACCGTAGAAGCATTTTTAATTTCGATTTCACATATTCCCTTGTTGAGCGTAGGTTTCAATTGTGCCTTGGGAGCGAATCAATTAAAGCCGTACTTGAAACAATTAGCTCACAATACGTCGTTCAATATTTCGGCACATCCTAATGCAGGATTACCAAACGCTTTCGGACAATATGACGAAACGCCCAAAGAAATGCAAGCGCAAATCAAAGAATATTTAGAAGAAAATTTAATCAATATCATTGGTGGTTGTTGCGGAACAAATCCGGAGCATATTAAATTAATTGCTGAAGTGGCAAAGGAGTATAAACCAAGAAAAGTTGTCGGTTGATGGGTAACCAAATGTATAAATTTATAATTATGAAAAAATCTGTTGTATTATTTTATCTTGTTTTAATTACTCTTGTTGGTTGTTCTGCTACCGATAATTGTACTAAAACAATTACTATTCCAAGTAGAACTATTATAACGCCTACTGGATCATCGTACTACCCTGAATTGCAATCAGTGGTTCCCTGTGATTATGTGATAACTCCTGTTCAAGAACAAACACCATTACAAAACTTCACTTACGAAGTATTGAATTTCACTTTCACACCTAACACAGGAAATAATACCAATAGATTGAAATTTGATATAAAACTAAATAACCCAAATAATTTTGCTATTAGAGGATTTGCCTATATTACAACTAATGCTGATGGAGTTGAGACTTCCTCTAGCTATTTAAATGGAGCAACCTCGACTTGTAGTGAAATCAATCCAAATTCTAGCTGTATTTTTTCTTTTGATAAACAAGCATCTCTTAATTTAGGCATTATACAATCAATTCAGTTAGTTAATGTAAAATATTATTTAGCAAATTAGTGTCTTAAAGCCTTATGGGTAAAAAAATGTCAGAAACAAATAAATATTTAAAACTGTCAGGATTGGAACCACTTGTAGTGACTCCAGAAACCAACTTTGTAAACGTTGGTGAAAGGACCAATGTTACGGGTTCTCGAAAATTTCTCCGATTAATTAAAGAAGAGAAATACGAAGAAGCGCTATCTATTGCAAAAGAGCAGGTGGAAGGTGGCGCACAAATCATCGATATTAATATGGATGAAGGAATGCTTGACGGCGTTTATGCAATGACTACTTTCCTAAATTTAATTGCCTCCGAACCAGATATTTCTCGTGTTCCTTTGATGATCGACAGTTCAAAATGGGAAATTATCGAAGCTGGTTTGAAAGTGGCGCAAGGTAAAAGTGTGGTGAATTCTATTTCCCTAAAAGAAGGGGAGGAACAATTTATTCATCATGCCAAATTAGTAAAACGATACGGAGCGGCTGTAATCATTATGGCATTTGATGAAAAAGGACAAGCCGATAATTACGAACGACGAATCGAAATTTGCAAACGCTCGTACGATATTTTAGTTGACGTAGTTGGTTTTCCAGCTCAAGATATTATTTTCGATCCCAATATTTTCCCCGTTGCCACAGGAATGGACGAACATAAATTGAACGCATTAGATTTCTTTCGAGCTACAAAATGGATTAAAGAAAATCTTCCACACGCCCACGTAAGCGGAGGGGTAAGTAATGTTTCGTTCTCTTTTAGAGGAAATGATACAGTGCGTGAAGCAATGCATTCCGCTTTCTTGTATCACGCCATCAAAAATGGAATGACAATGGGAATTGTAAATCCCGAGATGCTTTCTATTTATGATGAAATCCCTAAAGATTTATTAGAACACGTTGAAGATGTTTTATTAAACAGAAGGGACGATGCAACCGAACGATTATTAGATTTCGCTGAAGGTTTCAAAGGAATTGCTTCCCATCCTTCGGGGGGGATAAAGGGGGGGCTTGAATGGCGTTCTGGTTCAATCCAAGAAAGATTAACACATTCTTTAGTAAGAGGAATTGATGAATTTATAGAATTAGATATAGAAGAAGCAATGCTTGCAGCAACCAAACCAATCGAAGTTATCGAAATCAATTTAATGGCGGGAATGAATGTTGTTGGTGATTTATTTGGAAGTGGAAAAATGTTTTTGCCACAAGTGGTGAAATCGGCACGGGTAATGAAAAAAGCTGTGGCGTATTTACTTCCTTACATCGAAGCAAGCAAGCAAGTTGGCGACAAGCAAGGGGCTGGCCGTATTCTAATGGCAACAGTAAAAGGCGATGTTCACGACATTGGAAAAAACATTGTTTCAGTTGTTTTAGGTTGTAATAATTATGAAATCATCGATTTAGGGGTGATGGTTGCACCTGAGAAAATTATCGCTGCTGCAATTGAACACAACGTTGATATTATTGGCTTAAGCGGATTAATTACACCGTCATTAGACGAAATGGTTTATTTGGCTAAAGAATTAGAGAGGTTAAATGTTAAAATCCCAATTATGATTGGAGGTGCAACCACTTCTCGTGCGCACACTGCTGTTAAAATTGCGCCACAATATAATAGCACCGTAGTTCACGTGAATGATGCTTCTAGAGCGGTAACGGTAGCGGGAAATTTATTGAATTCCGAAACAAAATTAAAATACACAACTGATATTCGATTAGAATACGATGAATTACGTGAAGGCTATTTGAACCGAAGTCGCGACAAAAATTTCTTGACAATTGAACAGGCTCGTGCCAATAAATTAAAATTAGATTGGGATAATTTCACCCCGGTAAAACCAAATTTTATTGGTTCAAAAATCATAGAAGCTGATTTAGCTGATTTAGTCCCTTACATCGATTGGACACCGTTTTTTAGAACTTGGGAATTGTTTGGAAAATATCCAGCCATTTTAACAGATGAGGTGGTTGGCGAACAAGCAACTTCAGTTTTTGCTGATGCCCAAGAAATGTTGAAAGTAATTCTCAAAGAAAAGAGATTAACAGCTAAAGGAATTTACGGAATATTTCCAGCGAATCAAGTCAACGATGATGATATTTTGGTTTCACCATCAACCATCAACCATCAACCAATAACCTTTTTAACTTTGCGGCAGCAATCTCAAAAAACAGCAGGCGCACCAAATATCGCTCTAGCCGATTTTATTGCACCTAAAGACATTGGAAAGACTGATTATATGGGAGCATTTTGTGTAACCACTGGTTTTGGAGTTGATGAATGGGCAGCCGAATTCGAGAAGAATTTAGATGATTACAATTCGATTATGGTAAAGGCCTTGGCAGATCGGTTAGCCGAAGCTTTTGCAGAATATTTACACGAAAAAGTCCGTAAAGAAATTTGGGGTTATGCTGCCGATGAGGTTTTAACCTCCGAAGAATTAATTGACGAAAGCTATAAGGGAATTCGTCCAGCACCAGGTTATCCTGCGTGTCCAGACCATTTAGAAAAACCAACGATTTGGAAATTACTAAATGTAGAACAAGAAATAGGAGTAAAACTAACGGAAAGTATGGCAATGTGGCCAGCCTCATCAGTGTCCGGATATTATTTTGGAAACCCAGAAAGTAAGTATTTTGGACTAGGAAAAATAAAAGAAGATCAAGTAATTGATTATGCAAAACGTAGAAATATTTCAACGGAAGTTGCCAATAAATGGTTGAATCCAAATATAGCAGATTAATAGTAGTCATAAAGTCAAAAGTCATAAAGTCACTATAAACGAGACTTTCGACCTTCGACTTTCAAACATTAAGATATAAAAATGAAAGTAACAAAACATATCGAAAAGGCGAAAGGAAAAACCTTATTCTCTTTTGAAATTATCCCGCCTCAAAAAGGGAAAAGTATTCAAGAATTGTATGACAATATTGATCCGTTAATGGAATTTAATCCACCATTTATTGATGTAACGACTTCTCGTGAAGAGTTTGTTTATATCGATAAAGGAAACGGATTGTTAGACAAAAAGCTAACGAGAATGCGCCCTGGAACATTGGGAATTTGTGCGTCCATAAAACATAAATACAATGTGGATACTATTCCGCATGTGCTTTGTGGTGGGTTTACTAAAGAAGAAACGGAGTATTTACTGGTTGATTGTCATTATTTAGGAATCGATAATGTGATGGCGTTGCGTGGTGATGCGATGAAAGAGGAGAAATATTTTATGCCTAAAAATGGTGGAAATAATTACGCTGTCGATCTTGTAAAACAAATTAAACGTTTAAATAATGGTCAATATTTACATGATTTAATTGATGTAGATAATAAATCTGATTTTTGTATTGGTGTGGCCGGTTATCCCGAAAAACACTTGGAATCACCTTCACTACAATCGGATTTAAAAAGATTAAAAGAAAAAGTGGACGCTGGTGCTGATTATGTGGTTACCCAAATGTTTTTTGACAATTCTAAATATTTTGAATTTGTTGAAAAAGCAAGAGCAATGGGAATTACAATACCAATTATTCCCGGGATAAAACCAATTGCTGTAAAAAAGCACATGCAGCTTTTGCCTCAAGTTTTCCGTGTAGATTTACCCGAAGATTTAATTAGCGCCATCGAAAAAAGCACCTCTGCTGCTGAAGTTAAAGCAGTAGGAATTGAATGGGCAATTCAACAATCATTAGAATTAAAAAAAGCGGGAGTTCCTGTATTACACTATTATTCTATGGGAAAATCAGAGAATATTCGACAAATTGCTAAAGCAGTATTTTAACAATATATTTGTTTACAATTTTATCTAATGAAAAAACAGTATTTTGCCCTTTTATTATTTTATTTTGGATTGGTTTTTGGGCAAAATAATTCCAACACATTTGCTATAGATGCTAATTATTTTTCGGGAAACATATTGAAACATGCTCCCGACCTAGGGCCATTAATTACCGGACATCCTGAGGGTTTTTTGGTCAGTTTTTCTAAGAAAACTTACGGAAATGAAGAGTGGGAAAGAGCCTATAATTATCCGGATTACGGAGTTTATTTGCTGTATCAAGATTTTAAAAATGAATATCTAGGACATACTTACGCCGTTGGATTGCATTATAATTTCTATTTCTTAAACCGAAAATTAGTCTTCAAAATTTCTGATGGAATTGCCATGGTTTCCAATCCGCATGATAATGAAACCAATAATAAAAATATTGCTTTTGGATCAAAATTCTTGGGAAACGTAAATTTTGGCCTCAATTATAAAACTAAAATTATCGATCATCTATCGGTTCAATCGGGTTTAATGTTTACGCATTTTTCCAATGCCAGAATGAAATCGCCCAATAGAGGAATTAACACTTTTAATTTAAATTTAGGGCTGACTTATGATTTCGACAAAAATGGAAATCAAATAAAAGACACCACTTCTTTTAGCATGAAATTCAAAGAACGAGTTAAATACAATTTTGTTTTTAGGACTGGTAATAATGAAAGTGCTGTCGTAGGGAGTGGAATTTATCCATTTTATCATCTTGGTTTTTATGCTGATAAAAGATTAAATCGTAAAAGTGCTATTCAGTTTGGAACGGAATTATTTTTAACAAAAAGCAGCATCGATTTCATCAAATATCAATCGGTGGCCTACCCGGAACTAAATTTAGATCCAAATACAGATTATAAACGAGTCGGAATTTTTGTGGGTCATGAGTTATTTATAAATAGAATATCTTTAGAAACACAAATAGGATATTATGTCTATAAGCCATTTAAATCCGATGCCGCTTTGTACGATCGATTGGGGATGAAATATTATTTTAGTAAAAAACTATATTCCGAATTAGCCATAAAAACGCATGGTTTTTTAGCTGAGGCGTTAGAGTTTGGAATAGGGGTGCGACTTTAAAAATTTGAAATTGAAAAAAATAACAATCTTAATTTGCTTTCTATTTTTTGTACTTGGCTGTTCAAAACCATCCGAGTGCATAGAATCAACAGGCGCTATAATTACCCGAGATTTCTCTGTCAATACATTTGATAAAATCATTGTTTATTCAGGAATCAGTTTGGTGATTACTCAAGGTCCTGTTGCCTGCGTTCGAGTTCAAACGGGTGAGAATTTGATTGGTAATATTGAAGTCAATGTTGAAAACGGATTATTAGCCGTAAAAGACAAAACCACGTGCAATTGGGTTCGCGATTATGGAAATACTACTGTATTTGTGACTGCGCCGAACCTTACGGAAATCCATTCTAAAACAGAAAAAAACACAACTTCCAATGGCGTTTTGACTTACCCAATATTAAGTCTAATTTCTACCGATTTATCTGACGGGGCTGGAACAGGTGATTTTTATTTGAATATTAATAATTCACAATTGGTTATAGAAAATAATAACGTTTCTAGGTATTTTATTTCTGGTTTAACCAATAAATTAAAAGTTAATTTCTATGAAGGAAATGGCCGATTTATTGGGAATAGTTTTAATGCTAAAGAAGTCGAAATTTTCCACAGAGGAACGAATGACATTATTGTAAAACCAATAGATAAAATAACAGGAAAACTCTATAGTACGGGTAATTTAATCTTAAAAAATACCCCGCCAATAGTTGAGGTACAGCAATATTATCAAGGAAGAGTAATCTATAATTAGGTTTATTTCTTAGTTATTTCCCTAAAAATAGTTTCTAAATTTTTATTCTTTTGATTCAATTGAAGTGTTTTTAAACCATTTTCATTGGCAAAATCAAAAACGATTGGACGCATGTCGGTTTCAGAAATAAAAGTCAATTCCCATACCCTATCATGAACATTTTTATAGGATTTTAAATGAGGGATTTTTGCAATAGCTTGTTCTTCGATTTTAAAATCAAATTCAACTTCTATAACTTGTTCTTTGTCAGAAGAAATCAGTTTGTCCAATTTTTTATCGGTTACAATTTTACCATTATTGATAATGATTACGCGGTCACAAATCGCTTCAACCTCCTGCATAATGTGTGTAGACAAGAAAACCGTTTTGTCTTTTCCAACATTTTTAATCACATTTCTAATTTCTACTAATTGATTTGGATCCAAACCTGTAGTAGGTTCATCCAATATTAAAACGTCAGGATTGTGTAAAAGCGCATTAGCTAAACCCACCCTTTGACGATATCCTTTAGACAATTGACCAATTTTTTTATGACTTTCAGAAGTTAATCCTGTTAATTCAATAACCTCATTTATTCTTGATTTTTCCACTTTAAAAACATCGGCATTAAAAGCCAAATATTCTCTAACATATAAATCTAAATACAGCGGATTGTGCTCAGGCAAATAACCCACAGACAATTGAACCGATTTTTGGTTAGAACTTACATCAAATCCATTTACGGATGCACTTCCTTCATCTGCAGTGATATAAGTAGTTAATATTTTCATTAATGTAGATTTTCCAGCCCCATTTGGACCTAAAAAACCTACAATTTCTCCTTTTTTAACAGAGAATGAAACAGCGTCCAGGGCTTTCTGATCGCCATAACTTTTAGAAATATTTACAACTTCAATTGACATCTTAATTATTTTTAACAAAAGTAAGCAGAAAAATTAGGTTTACATAATCATTCCTAAAATGCGGACTCATTAATTTATTATGTAACGAATAAAATGTTTAATTGTTATAAATAATAGCCAAACAGAAAGGGTTTTCAAGATAATTGTAATAATTTTGTAGAATAGTAGTAAGCTCAATCCAAAGAATGAAAAACAGGATTAACAATAAAGAAATGAGAAAGTGGTTAGACGACTTCAACTTGCCACATCCATTAATGATTGCGGGACCTTGTAGCGCAGAAACGGAAGAGCAGGTTTTAAAAATTGCTCACGATTTAAAAAATTCTAATGTTACTATTTTTAGAGCAGGAATTTGGAAACCGAGAACTCGTCCAGGAGGATTTGAAGGCGTGGGAGAAATTGGGTTGAAATGGTTACAAAAAGCAAAAGCCGAAACCGGTTTAATGATGGCGATTGAAGTTGCCAATGCGGCTCACGTGAAATTAGCTTTAGAACATGATATTGATGTACTTTGGATAGGAGCAAGAACTACGGTGAATACTTTTGCAGTTCAAGAAATTGCGAATGCCCTCGAAAACACTGACAAAATTGTATTGGTAAAAAACCCTGTAAATCCTGATTTGGCTTTGTGGATTGGTGGCGTAGAGCGTTTATATAATGCCGGAATTAAGAAATTGGGAGTTATTCATAGAGGATTTTCAACCTATGAAAAAACAAAATATCGAAATATTCCGGAGTGGCAAATTGCAATTGATTTGCAAAGTAAATTTCCTGATTTGCCTTTAATTTGTGATCCTTCGCACATTACCGGTAAAAGAGCGATGATAAAAGAAGTTTCTCAACAAGCGATGGATTTGAATTATGATGGTTTAATGATTGAAACTCATAATGATCCAGAAAACGCTTGGAGTGATGCCGATCAACAAGTAACGCCTCAAGCTTTAAAGCAAATAATTCAAGAATTAGTAATCAGAAAAGTAGCTGTTGATGAAGAAGATTTCAATTTTGACTTGGAAAAGTTAAGATCAAAAATTGACATCACCGATTCTAAAATATTGGAATTATTAGGAAATAGAATGAAAGTTGCAGAAGAAATTGGCGCAATTAAAAAAGCCAAGAATGTATCGGTGTTACAAAATAAAAGATGGGCAGAAATACTTAAAAAAATGGTCGCTGACGGAGAAGAAAAAGGATTAAGCGAAGAATTTATCTTAAAATTATTTAAGGCAATACATTTAGAAAGCATTAGTCACCAGGAAAAAATAATGAATGGTTAGGTTATAATTTGTTTGAAATGCAGATTAAAAACAAGACTAATTAATAAATTAGCTCCCTTTTTTTGTTAAGTGAAAATCTAAAATCTAAAATCTAAAATCGTAAATTTGCCAAATGACAGGACTTGTTTATAAATCTACTGGAAGTTGGTACACTGTAAAATCGGAACAAGGAGATTTTATGGAATGCCGTATGAAAGGTAAATTCCGAATTAAAGGCATAAAAAGTACCAATCCAATTGCGGTAGGTGATTGGGTGGATTATGAGCTCGAAGAAACATCAGATGCAGTTACAGGAACGATTTACAACATACACGAAAGAAAAAATTATATCGTTCGAAAATCGGTAAATTTATCCCACCAAATGCACATTATCGCATCCAATATTGATCGGGTTTTCCTTTTAATTACTATAAATAATCCCCCTACAACGACCAATTTTATAGATCGATTTTTAGTAACTGCCGAGGCATACGGAATAGAAACAGTTTTGGTTTTTAACAAGATTGATACTTTTGATGAAGCAACATTAGACGAACAATTGTACCTGCAACATATCTATCAAGAAATTGGCTACCAATGTTTGCGAGTTTCCTCAACAGAAATGAAAGGAATCGAGGAGTTAAAAGCACTAATGATTGGAAAAGTAAGCATGTTTTCTGGCCATTCTGGTGTTGGAAAATCAACTTTGGTAAATGCGTTAGAGCCGAATTTACAATTAAAAACGAAAGTTATTTCTGAGCAAAGCATGCAGGGGCAACACACCACAACATTTGCAGAAATGTACGATTTAAGTTTCGATGCTAGAATTATAGACACCCCAGGAATCAAAGGATTTGGGATTGTGGATATGGAAAAAGAAGAAATTAGCGGTTATTTTCCCGAATTTTTCAAATTAAAAGACCAATGTAAATTCAATAATTGTTTGCATAAAGACGAACCCCATTGTGCTATAAAAAAGGCGCTCGAAGAGGATAAAATTTCATGGACTCGTTATAAAAGCTACCTTAAAATCTTAGAAGGTGACGAGGAAAATTTCCGAACGGATATATATAATGAAGATAGAATTGCAAGTGATGAAACAAGGAATAAGTAATTAATTAAGAGTTATTTAAAAATAATAATTTTAAAATTTTGTCATTCTGACGAAGGAAGAATCTCATAATAATACAAACCAATTAATATGAAAGCAGTTTTACAACGTGTATCAAAAGCATCGGTTGAAATAAACAGTAACATAGTAGCAAATATTAATTTTGGACTATTAATTTTAATTGGAATTGAAGACGATGATTCCCAAGAGGACATCAATTGGCTTAGCCAAAAAATAATCAACCTTCGAATTTTTGGTGATGAAAATGAAGTCATGAATTTATCTGTAAAAGACATTCAAGGTGAAATTATTATTGTAAGTCAATTTACTTTGCATGCCAGCACTAAAAAGGGAAATCGCCCATCCTATATCAAAGCTTCAAAACCAGAAATCGCTGTTCCTTTGTACGAAAAATTCGTTCAACAGATGGAATTGGAATTGGGGAAGAAAATTCAAACCGGAAAATTTGGGGCTGATATGAAAGTAGCATTGGTAAACGACGGACCAGTAACCCTAATTATTGATAGTAAAAACAAATCGTAATGAACCTAAAAAATTCCCAACTAGAAGTTGACAATTGGATCAAAGAACACGGAGTTCGATACTTTAACGAACTTACAAATATGGCACAACTTACCGAAGAAGTAGGAGAAGTGGCCCGGATTATTGCTCGTCGATATGGCGAACAATCCGAGAAAGAATCGGATAAAAACAAAGACCTTGGTGAAGAATTAGCCGATGTAGTTTTTGTAGTTCTTTGTCTAGCAAATCAAACAGGAATTGACATGCAAGCGGCTTTTGATAAAAAAATGGATCTAAAATCTATTCGAGATAAAGACCGACATCATGACAATGAAAAATTGAAATAATATAACTCAAATTTGCATTTTCGATTCTCTGGAAGAAATAAATTATGAATTTACAACTGAAATCTAAAGTCTTAAATCTTAAATCTGAAATTAAAATAACGGGATCCAAATCGGAAACCAATCGATTATTGTTGCTAAAAGCCCTTTATCCAAATATCGTTATTGAAAATACTTCTAATTCTGATGATTCAGAAGTTATGAATGCCGCATTGACAAACATTACTAATACAGTTGACGTTCACCACGCTGGAACGGCAATGCGTTTTTTAACGGCCTATTTTGCATCACAAGAAAACAAAACAGTAACATTAACTGGGTCTTCAAGAATGAAAGAACGTCCAATTAAGATTTTGGTAGAAGCATTAAACCAACTCGGTGCAAAAATTGAGTATCTTGAAAACGACGGTTTTCCTCCAATTAAAATCAAAGGTAAAAAACTCACCCTTTCCAAGGTTTCGCTTCAGGCAAATGTGAGTAGCCAATACATTTCAGCGCTTTTGTTAATTGCGCCAAGTCTTCAAAATGGCTTGGAATTGGAATTAATAGGAGAAATTACTTCCATTTCTTACATTAATATGACCTTGAATTTACTTCAAGAAATTGGCGTTGAAACCTCATTTATTGGTAACATAATAGTTGTAAAACCCAAAACCCAAAACCCAAAACCTAAAACCATAATTGTAGAATCCGATTGGAGTTCTGCATCCTATTATTATTCTATAATTGCACTTTCAAAAGAAGGAACCCAAATTGAACTTTCCAGTTTTAAAGAAAATAGTTTGCAAGGCGATGCTATTTTGGCTACAATTTATCAGCAAATGGGTGTTGAAACCCACTTTGAGAAAGGAAAAATTACCCTGATTAAAAATTCAAAGCCGATAAATCAAAATATAAAGATAGACTTAAATAACGCTCCAGATATTGCTCAAACAATAGCTGTCACTGCTTTTGGATTAGGAATTGGATGTCAATTAACGGGTTTACATACCCTAAAAATCAAGGAAACAGATCGTCTAGAAGCATTGAAAAAAGAGCTATCAAAATTGGGTGCCGCTATTTCAGTTACTAATGAAAGTTTGCGAATAGAACCTTCAAAATCAATTAATTCAAATCAGAATATTGCAACCTATAATGATCATAGAATGGCAATGGCTTTCGCTCCTTTGGCATTGAAAACAAATATTAATATAGAAAATGCAGAAGTGGTCTCTAAATCCTACCCCGATTTTTGGAATGATTTAATAAAATTAGGCTTTGAAATCTCTGAAATATAATTAGTACAACTGTCTGTTAATCTTACTAAATCTACAAAACACATCACTTTGTAAAAAAGCGTACACAAATTACACCAATATCCACGAATTTTTTATAAAAAAGAATGATAATTCGTGCCAATTAGTGTAATTCGTGGTTAAAATAATTAAGTTTGGTTTCAGTAACGGAAGGATATAACAACTTTTTACGATGAAATTGCCTTAGTGTCTTTGGGCCTTTGCACCTAATTTCACAAATAAACATCAAAACACTTGACAACGCCTGTCTCACAATCGTATATTTGCACACGATTTTGAATTAGACACAAAATCCATAACTTATAATTTATCTTAAATGAAATTATCACATTTTCAATTCAATTTACCAAAAGAACTATTAGCAGAATTTCCCGCAGAAAATAGAGACGAATCTCGATTAATGGTTATCAACCGTGAAAAGAAAACCATTGAACATAAAATGTTCAAAGATGTTATCGATTATTTTGATGATGGGGATGTAATGATTCTGAACAATACCAAAGTTTTCCCGGCTCGATTATACGGAAATAAAGAAAAAACAGGAGCTAGAATTGAAGTTTTCTTGTTAAGAGAATTGAATGCAGAACAACGCCTTTGGGATGTTTTGGTTGATCCAGCTCGTAAAATCAGAATTGGAAATAAATTGTATTTTGGAGACGATGATTTATTAGTTGCTGAGGTAATTGACAACACCACTTCTCGTGGAAGAACCTTGCGTTTCCTTTTTGACGGGCCTTACGATGAATTCCGTAAAAAATTGACTGATTTAGGAGAAACGCCAATTCCAAAATATATTAATAGAGAAGTAACTCCTGAAGATGCAGAGCGTTACCAAACTATTTATGCTAAAGAGGAAGGCGCTGTAGCTGCTCCAACTGCAGGATTGCACTTTTCTAAACACCTTTTGAAAAAATTAGAAATCAAAGGAGTAGGATTTGCAGAAGTTACTTTGCACGTAGGCTTAGGGACTTTTAATCCAGTAGAAGTAGAAGATTTATCGAAACATAAAATGGATTCTGAGGAGTTAAAAATCTCTCAAGAAGCTTGTGATATTGTCAATTCCGCTAAAGTAGCTAAAAAACGTATTTGTGCGGTTGGAACTACTTCAATGCGCGCTATTGAAAGTGCTGTTTCTTCTCAAAGAACCCTAAACACTTTCGATGGTTGGACCAATAAATTCATTTTTCCTCCACACGACTTTAGTATTGCCAACTGTATGATTACTAATTTTCATACTCCAAAATCAACATTATTAATGATGATTTCTGCATTTTGTGGTCACGATTTAATGAAAGAGGCCTATGAAATTGCGATTAAAGAAAACTATAAATTTTATTCTTACGGTGATGCCATGTTAATCATCTAATAAATTTAAAATAGAGTATTAATCTCGTCTGAAAAAGACGAGATTTTTTATTTACAGCTATTTATTGCTATTTATTCTGACAAGAAATCCTATATTTTTTCTTATTTTTACCATTATTAAAACTGAATTTATGACATTCCAAAATAACCTAGAATTTGCCAAAGAAATGGATTCTCATGACCATTTAAAAGAATATAGAAAAGAGTTTTATTTTCCTAAAGTTAATGGCAAACAGGTAATATATTTTACAGGTAATTCACTTGGGCTGATGTCTACAAGAGCAAAAAAATATGTAGATGATATAATGAACGATTGGCAAAATCTTGCTATTGAAGGGTATTTTTATGCCGAAAAACCTTGGTTGGATTACCACGAGCGTTTTGCAAAACCGCTAAGTAATATTGTTGGGGCATTACCTTCTGAAGTCACGGTGATGAATACCTTGACCGTGAATCTTCATTTATTAATGGTTTCCTTTTATAAGCCGCAGCCTAAAAAATTTAAGATTATTTGCGAAGCCAAAGCGTTTCCAAGTGATCAATATATGATGCAAAGCCAAGTGCAATTCCATGGTTTTAATCCTGATGAAGCCATTGTAGAAATTTATCGTAGAGAAGGGGAGCACAATCTTCGATTGGAAGATATTTTAGCCAAAATAGAAGAAGTAGGGGATGAATTGGCGCTGGTTTTAATAGGAGGCTTAAATTATTACACCGGGCAGGTTTTTGATATGAAAACGATTACCGAAGCGGGTCATAAAGTTGGAGCTTATGTGGGTTGGGATTTAGCGCATGCCGCAGGAAATATCAAATTGGAATTACACGAATGGGATGTAGATTTCGCTTGTTGGTGCAGTTACAAATACATGAATTCAGGCCCAGGAAATGCTTCGGGTTGCTTTATTCATGAAAAACACCATAACAACATGAATCTTAACCGTTTTGCTGGTTGGTGGGGACATAATAAAGAAAGACGCTTTAAAATGGAGCCAAAATTTGATCCTGTTCGCGGAGCCAATGGTTGGCAAGTTAGTTGTTTACCGGTACTTTCCCTTGCACCTTATTTAGCATCTGTAGAAATGTTTGACGAAATCGGAATGGACGCCATAATTGAAAAAAGAAACAAAATAACCTCTTATTTGGAATTTATAATACAAGAAATTGCTATAGAAGTAAAAGGTTCATTTGAGATAATTACACCAGCTAATACTAATGAACGCGGAAGTCAATTATCTGTTTTACTTCATGGTGAAGGCAGGGATTTGTTTGATTATTTAATGGCAAATGGTGTAATTGTAGATTGGAGGGAACCAAACGTAATCCGATTTGCGCCAGCACCTTTATATTGTTCTTTTGAAGACATGTATGAATTTGGTCAAATATTAAAAAGAGGCATTTTAAAATAATTAGAAACTTTAGTTGAAAGCTATTTCACAAAAAGCTCAAAGTACACTCAAAGACACACAAAACTTAAATTAACTTAGCGAATCTCTGCGAACCTTGAGTGTCTTAGTGAAATAACTACTATGAAAAACGCTCAAAGAAAAACCTGCTTGTTAATTCAAGCAGGTTTTTTTCTAAAACGCCATTATGAAATTTGCAATTTTTATTTTTATTTTTAAAGCACCCCTAAAATTTATGGGGTCTATTTGTAAATTTTATAAAAATTACTAATTTTTATATTTTTTTATGGGGGGTATAAAATGATTTAATACATTTATTGTGAATTTAAATCAAAAACAATGAGAAAAATTATTTTAAGTGTGATCCTCATCACAATTTTGGTACTATCCATTTTTTCAATTTATTTATTCCCAGAAACTACCGTTTTAGGAGCACATGTTATTCCCCTAAAATTAGACACAGGAGATACTGCTTGGATGCTTGTTGCAACCGGTTTGGTATTATTAATGACTCCTGGATTGGGCTTCTTTTATGGTGGAATGGTTGGAAAAAAGAATGTAATCAGTACCGTATTACAAAGTTTTATGGCCATGGTAATTGTAACCGTAGTATGGGTTGTGGTTGGATTTGGTTTGTGTTTCGGACCTTCAATAGATGGTTTAATTGGTGACCCAACATCAAATTTATTTTTTAACGGCGTGAGTGCTAATTCAGCATGGGAATTAGCGCCTACAATACCCTTTATTTTATTTGCTTTATTCCAAGCAAAATTCGCAATTATAACCCCTGCATTAATAACTGGTGCTTTTGCCGAGAGAGTTCGTTTTTGGGCTTACCTTTTATTTATGGTATTATTTATTTTATTTGTATATGCCCCTTTATGTCACATGACTTGGCATCCTGATGGTTTGTTATTTGGATGGGGAGTACTAGATTTTGCAGGTGGAACAGTGGTACACATGAGTGCTGGATGGGCCGCATTAGCAGGAGCGATATTCTTAGGAAAAAGAAAAGTTCAAAAAACAAATCCTGCTCGTATTACCTATGTATTATTAGGAACAGGATTATTATGGTTCGGTTGGTTCGGTTTCAATGCCGGTTCAGCAGTTGGTGCTAGTGGTCTTGCTGCTCAAGCTCTAGGAACTACAACAGTTGCTGCAGCTGCAGCGGCAATGGGTTGGGTGTTTTTAGATAAAATTCTTGGACACAAACCCTCAGCTATGGGAGCATGTATTGGGGCGGTTGTTGGTTTAGTTGCTATAACTCCTGCTGCCGGTTTTGTTACTATTCCATCTGCATTAGCAATTGGTTTAATAGCTAGTATAGTTAGTAATTTAGTGGTATCAAAATTCCCTAAAGGCAAAGTGGACGACGCTTTAGACGTATTTGCATGTCACGGAGTAGGAGGAATGGTAGGGATGCTTTTAACCGGAGTATTTGCTTCAAAATCGGTAAATGCTATTGTTGGAGACAATCAAGGATTGATTTATGGCGACGCAACTTTATTTTTAATCCAATTAAAAGCACTTGTACTTGTTTCTGTCTTCGCCTTCGCCGTTTCTTATGCTTTATTTTACATTGTAAATAAAATTACACCACTTCGAGTAAGCGAAGATAAGGAAGAGCTAGGCTTGGACATCTCTCAACATGGAGAACACCTTTAATTAAATACAATAAATTTTATTGGTCTTTTATTCGGAACAAATTTTCAAAAAAAATTGAGAATTTGTTCTGGAAGGGGATATCTATTTTCAATTTTTAACCACTAACACCAACATAACATGAAAAAAATTATCATCATTTTAGCATTCTCGTTAAGCGCAACACTTACATTTAGTCAAGACAAACCCTTAGAAATTTCAGGATCAGCAGATTTGTATTACAAATATGATTTTTCTAAAACAGCCAACATTCCAACAAGCTTTGCTTCCGATCAAAATTCAGTATCATTAGGAATGGTTGATATTGTACTAAAGAAAAAAACAGGAAAAACTTCCTTTGTTGCGGAGATTTCTTTTGGCCCAAGAGGCGCCGGACAATCAATTCCTGATGTAAATGGTCAATCGTACCACATTCAAAATTTATATGCAACTTATGAAGCATCGGATAAACTGACTCTAACAGCGGGATACATGAGTACATTTATAGGTTATGAAGTAATTTCTCCGTTATCTAATTTTCATTATTCTACTTCTTATTTGTTTACCAATGGACCATTTCAAAATGGTGGAGTGAAAGCAAATTATACTTTTTCCAAAAAAGTAGGTTTAATGGTCGGATTGTTTAACGACCAATGGAATGCCTACCAAGCCAATTCATCATTAGGATTAAATGCCGTTGGTGCTCAATTATCATTATCTCCTTCAGAGAAATTAACGGCGTATGTTAATTATTTAAGTGGATCAGCAAGTGGTAAAATTTTAGACCTTACTGCAAATTATCAAATGACTGATAAATTTAAATTAGGTTTAAACGCTGCCGATTATAAAGGAATTTATGACAATACAGGTTTTTCAGGAGTTGCTTTGTATCCATCTTATAAAATCAAAGATAATTTTAGCTTAGGATTGCGTGCAGAATCTTTTAAATCAAAAAGCACAGATACTTCTTATACAGCATTTACTTTAACCGGAAATATTAAATCAGGAGGTTTAACTTTTATTCCTGAAGTGAGACTTGACAATGCCTCGGAAAAAGTTTTTGCTAATGCAAATTTAGCTCCTACTAAATCAGCAGCACAAGTTTGCCTTGCTGTGGTTTATGGATTCTAGACAGCCCATTTTGAATCATTTTTTTATTTTTAAGGCCCGATTAATTCGGGTCTTTTTTTTGATTTAACATATGAAATTGTTAATTTAACATAATATTAAATGGAATTACCGTTATAACTATTACTTTAGTAAATGTCGTTAAACCTTTGTGTATCTTAGTCAAATTGCAATTTAACAAAATGCATAAAATACACTTGAAATTTAAATTAAACCATCCATGTTTTTTAGATATCTATTTGTTTTTTTAGTTCTCTTCAGCTGCCAAAAAACAATGGCGCAGGACACTACTAAAACCAAAGAAGAAACTAAAAAATACAGTAAAATTGAAAATTATTCAAACAAACATAAATTCACGAAATTTCTTTACAAAATCATTTTCGAGCCTGTCTATAATCCAGTTATAAATACGAAATCCTTTAGCAAAATAAAAAAATTGAATTATGCTGCTTTTGAAGGAAAAATCATTCGAAATATAAAAATATACTCCTTTGATCCATTTGGTTATTATCTAAATGACAGTTTGCAAACCCCGAAAAACAGCTTCTTAAAAGCAGGTAATTCTTTGCATATAAAAACCAAAAAATTTGCTATTAAAAATTTGCTTTTAATGAGGGAAAACCAACCCTTAGATTCTCTTTTAGTTAAAGAATCAGCCCGTTTAATTAGAAGTCAACGTTATGTAAGCGAGCTATTATTAGAAGCCAAATTAGTTTCTAAAGATTCGGTGGATTTGTCCATTCGAATATTAGATTCTTGGAGCGCCGTTCCTCAATTTGATATTACCAGTAATAAAACGACTTTTTCATTGAATGAAAAGAATTTTTTTGGATTAGGACACGAATTTAATAATTCTTATTCCAAAAATTTCATTGGAATTCATGACGGATTTAGCAGCAGTTACATCATTCCAAATATTAAAAACACATTTGTAAAAACAACCCTCGAATATTCCATCGATTTTGATCAAAATTATTCCAAATTAATTAGTATTGAAAGGCCTTTTTATTCTACGTTTACAAAATGGGCTGGGGGATTTTCCTTGAGCCAAGTTTATGAAAGAGAAATTACATTTATTCCATCGCAAGTCATCGAAATTCAGCGTTATAAAGCTGATTATCGCGATTATTGGGCGGGACATTCTGTGAGACTATTTAAAGGAAATTCTGAATACCAACGGAGCACTAATTTCTTTACAACAACAAGATTTTATAATAAGAATTTTGTTGAAAATCCAGTAATTACAAATGATATTCTAGGGGTTTACGCTAATGAAAATTTATATTTAGCTAGTCTTGGAATCGCTTCAAGAAAGTACATTCAGGATAAATATATTTTCAATTTTAATATAGTCGAAGATATTGCCTCCGGTTTTTCCTATTCCGTAACGGGAGGTTTTCAAAATAAAAACAATGTAAATCGAACTTATTTTGGAGGGAAAGCGGCGCTAGGAAATTTATTTAAATTTGGTTATCTGGGAACTAATTTTGAATACGGAACCTACATTAATAATGGAATAATTGAAGAAAGTGCGGCTGTATTTAAAGCTATTTATTTTACTAATTTGGAGGAGATTGGCACTTGGAAATTCCGACAATTCATCAACCCTGAAGTAGTTATTGGAATAAATAGGCCCAATGTTGTATCAGATAGAATTACCCTTAATGGCGAATCCGGAATTAATGGATTTAATAGCCAATCCCTTTTTGGTACCAAAAAACTATTAATTAATTTTCAAACGCAAGGATATTCTCCTTGGAAAATAACAGGATTTAGATTAAACCCCTATTTTAGATACACTATGGGATTAATTGGCGATGACAATAGAAGTTTGTTTTCAAGTAAAGTCTATTCTCAAATTGGGTTAGGAGTGATAATAAGTAACGATTATTTAGTATTTAAATCCTTTCAATTTTCGTTTTCCTATTATCCTAATTTACCACTTGATGGAGGTTCAATTTACAAAACAAATGCCATTAACACCTCTGATTTTGGACTAGAAAATTTCGGAATCTTAAAACCTGAATTGGTAAAATATCAATAATTATTTTTTCATCTATTACTTTTATTTCGTTTAATAAGAGTTCTAATGATTTTATTTATTCAAATAACTCTACTTGAATAGGATATTCGGCTTATTCATTATTGATTATGATATTTTTTAAGTATTTTTACAAGAAATCAACCAATTACTTAATATGCAATACAATAGCGCTATTGACAAAAAAATAATTCGTAATCTATTTCTAATTATTTTATTAGTATTTATTCAATTAAGTACTTTTTCTCAAGTATTTACAAGTAGTAACCTCCCAATAATTATAATAAATACTGATAATTCTGCTGCTATTTTGGATGATCCTAGAATATTAGGTAATATGAAAATTATAAATAATGGGCCCGGAATTCAAAATTTTGTCACCGATCAAAATAATATAGCTTCTTTGAATTATAATGGAAGAATAGATATTGAAATTAGAGGATCTAGTTCTCAATCTGTGGAGAAAAAGAGTTATGGATTAACAACGAGATTAGCAGATAATGTTTCAAACAATAATGTTACTTTGCTTGGGATGCCCGCGGAAAATGATTGGGTATTGAATGGATTAGCATTTGAACCATCATTAATAAGAGATTATATTTCATATGCTATTTCTAGAAATATGACTATTTATGCACCTCGAACCGAATATTGTGAGTTAATTGTAAATGGAGATTACAGAGGCTTATATTTATTTCAAGAAAAAATAAAAGCAGATTCGCAAAGAGTAAATGTCACCAAAATTACTACTACTCAAAATACAATGCCTGAGCTCTCTGGAGGATATATTACAAAATCCGATAAATTAACTGGTGGAGATCCTGTGGCTTGGACAATGCAATCCTATGTTTCGGGAAATGATGCTGTATTTATTCACGAATTACCGAAACCAACAGAAGTTACTGCGCAACAAAACAATTATATTCAAAATGAATTTAATAGACTAGCCAGTACAACTGCTGTAAATAATTTTTCCCCTGTTGATGGTTATCCTTCAATTATAGATATTCCCTCTTTTGTAGATTATATGTTGTCCAATGAACTAGCGAGTAATCCTGATGGATATCATTTTAGTACTTTTTTTCACAAAGACAGAAATGGAAAATTAAGAGCGGGACCTATTTGGGATTTTAATTTAACTTATGGTAACGATTTGTTTTTATGGGGCTTCGACCGAAGTCGTCCCAATGTATGGCAATTTTCAGACGGTGGAAATGATGGAGCTAAATTCTGGAAAGATCTTTACTTAAGTCCTCAATTCAAATGCTACTTAGCGAAACGATGGAATGAACTTACTCAGCCAGGAAAACCGATGAATATTACTACTCTAAATACATTAATTGACAATACAGTTTCCTTAATTGCCCCAGCTGTTGTTAGAGAACAAACTAGGTGGAGTACTATTGGAGTACATGCAGATCAAGTAAATACCATTAAAACTTTTTTATTAGCGAGAATTTCTTGGATGAATAATAATTTAAGCGATTTTTCAAGTTGTAATTCAGTTGCAACTCCTCCATTAGTTATTACAAAAATAAATTACAATCCAGCAGCAATTACAGGATTTACTAGTAATAACCAAGAATTTATTGAAATTAAAAATACCGGTAACCAACTTGTAAATTTAACAGGAATCTATTTTAATGGTTTAGGGCTTTCGTATCAGTTTCCATCAAATAGAACCCTTGCTGCAAATTCTAGTTTATATTTAGCAAGTAGTGCTGCTACTTTTTTGAGCAGATATGGCTTTAGTCCATTTGGAGAATTTTTTAGAAATTTATCAAACAGTAACCAAAATTTAATATTATCTGATGCTTTTGGTAACACTATCGATAATGTTTTTTATTACGATAGTTCACCTTGGCCTACAAATGCTGATGGTGGTGGAAGTTATCTTCAGTTAATTGATACTGCGTTAGACAATAACTTAGCTTCCAGTTGGATTGCTACAAATACTCTAGCCATTCCCGAAATTGAAATCTCAAACACTATTACAGTTTCTCCAAATCCTACTTCAGATATAGTAAATATAAATTCGCCAAATGATATTTCAAAAATAGAAGTTCTTGATTTAGAAGGTAGAATTATAAATAGGGTTGAAGTAAATTCAAATTTATATTCAATTGATTTTGTAAATTATGCTAATGGAATTTATTTATTAAAAATCAACCAAAACAATAAAATTATAATTAGAAAAATAATAAAAAAGACAAACTAATTAGTTTGTCTTTTTTTTTGTGGAGATAGAAGATTTGTCTTCGAACTTTTGATACTAAAATCTTTTTCAAAAAAAGGAAACTGTATTTGGTTATCGATTATTTTGTTTTAAAAACTAACTTGCCTTAAAATCGTTTTACCAAATGGGATAAGTCTAATATTTTCTATTTGATTGGTTGTTTTATTTTTTGCTTTCAAAATCATTTGACCATTTTTAAAGGAAGCTTGATTATCCTCAATAAATTCAAAACGATTGGTATCAATTGGCTTATAGGTTAAATCATCAAAATGAGTGAAATACGATTTTCCTCTTTGCTCAATAGCTTCAATGGGTTTTGCATAAAACAATGCACCATAACTGAAATATTTCTCTTGATTTTTATCTTCTTTAATTTGAATTTCGGTTTTAAATTCAATTTGAATTTTATCCTCATTTCCAAATTTTCTATCAATAACTATAAAATCATTTTCCAAAACATAACTTTCATTAGTTATAACTTTAGTAGCCCATGCTGGTTTTCTAATTTTGATTATAGGTTGCGCATAAGTTTGATTTGAAATTTTGAAGGTAAATGTATTCTCATAAGGATATTCCGTAATAGTTTCAATTTTAATGAATTGATTTTGAATTTTTGTTTCTACAGAATTAGGCATTAAAAGCAAATTTACAAGCGTATTTTCGTTTTCTTTTAGCCATGATTTTTCAATGAAATAAGGAGTAATTCTACCAGCATTGGGATTGCAACAAACAGCTACATCTTGATGTGCGGGCGAATATTTGTATCTCGTTTGATTTCGGTTGGGCTCCACTTCACCATTTTTTGTACCCATCATTTCAAATGAATTATCTGTTTTAAGATAAGCAATACAAGAATGATTCGGGTTTCTAGACCCTTGAGCTGCATTGTAGAAAATAGTCTCTATAGCTTCTGCCGTTTTTGGATTACCTTGCTTTTGTAATAAAACGGTATAACTGTCTAATAATTCATGTAACGAACAATATTCATAACCTGTAAGTGTTGCATCTGCAGTTCTTTCGGCAATCCATTCATC
>CAIJFC010000303.1 GCA_903819815.1 uncultured Bacteroidota bacterium | reverse complement strand
TCATGCATGGAATGTTAGGCTTCGTCATTTCGTTATTGTTAGTTTTCAGAACTAATACCGCTTACGACCGTTGGTGGGAAGGACGAAAATTATGGGGTTCGCTGGTCAATAACAGTCGGAATTTTGCAATCAAGTTATCTGGAATATTGAAAGAGGAAAGCGACCGCGCCTACTTTCGAAAAATGATTCCAGGTTACGCTTCCATTTTGCACAAACATTTAAATAACAACGATACCAGTAAACAGCTTTTTGAAGATGTAGATTTAGAAATAGACCGTCATAAACACAAGCCCAACCAAGTAGCAAAAATGCTGTTTCATAAGATTAATGATCTCTACACTTCCAAAAAAATTACAGGCGACCAACTCATTATTTTAAATACCGAAGTACAGTCCTTTACTGAAATTTGTGGGGCTTGCGAACGAATAAAAAACACTCCTATACCCTATTCCTACAGTGCTTTCCTAAAAAAATTCATTTTCTTCTACGTTATGACACTTCCCTTTGGTTACGCATTTGTACTTGGCTATTATGTTGCTCCTGTCGTTGTATTTGTATTCTATGTATTGGCAAGTTTAGAACTCATTGCCGAAGAAATAGAAGACCCTTTTGGAACAGATGAAAACGATTTACCAACAAACAAAATTGCAGAAAACATCAAGAAACACATCGAAGAAATAATTTAATTTTCGCCAAAATCAATTAGAAAATATCAATTTTAGATTTGATTGCCTTGCTGTTTTGCTATAATTCCGCAATGATGAACTACATTTAAAACTATGCCTAAAAAAAACTTCTCTATTTATAAAAATAACTATTTTTGCAATCTAAAATTTTAGCTATGGCAAATAACAAATATAAAATAGCGGTTGTACAATTGAATTTAAATGATGTTGCCGAAAACAACCTTAAAAAATGTTTATCATGGGTTCGTGAGGCAGCAAAAATGGGTGCCGAAGTAATCTCGTTGCCTGAATTGTATAGCAGTCATTACTTTTGTCAAAGTGAAGATGTCGATAATTTTGCTTTAGCGGAACCACTTTACAGTACTTCATTTATCGCTTTTAGCGCATTAGCTAAAGAGTTGGAAGTGGTTATTATTGTTCCGTTTTTTGAAAAAAGAATGGCTGGAATTTACCATAACAGCGCCTATATTATTGATACCGATGGATCAGAGGCTGGATTGTACCGAAAAATGCACATTCCAGATGATCCTCATTTTTATGAAAAATTCTACTTTACCCCAGGCGATTTAGGTTTTAAAGCTTTTCCTACCAATAAAGGAAAAATTGGAACGCTAATTTGTTGGGACCAATGGTTTCCTGAAGCCGCTCGTTTAACAGCTTTACAAGGTGCTGAAGTGTTGTTTTATCCTACAGCCATTGGATGGCATCCATTGGAAAAAGAGCAATATGGAGAAAATCAACATGGCGCTTGGATGAATGTGATGAAGGGGCACGCTGTTGCAAATGGGGTTTATGTTGCTGCTGCCAATAGAATTGGTTTAGAACAATATTTACCAAATACCTCAGGAATTCAATTTTGGGGATCTTCATTTATTGCTGGACCACAGGGAGAAATATTGGCGCAAGCCTCACATGATAAAGAGGAAATTTTGATTGCAGAAGTCGATTTGGACTTACAAGAAAATGTGCGTCAGAATTGGCCATTTTTACGTGACAGAAGAATTGATGCTTTTGGAAACATTACTAAAAGAGCCATAGAATAATGAAAAATTCAAGACGATTTCCAGCAGAATGGGAAAAGCAACAAGGTATTTTACTTTGTTTCCCTCATAACGGTAACGATTGGCCTGGAAAATACGAAGCTATTCAATGGGCGTTTGTAGAATTCATCAAAAAAGTAACCTCATTTGAAGAGGTGGTTTTAGTGGTTGCCGACGAAAAACTAAAAACCAAAGTCATCGGAATGCTAGAAATTGCAGAAGTTAATATCAAAGCAGTTTCTTTTATTATTCATAAAACCAACAGAAGTTGGATGCGCGATTCTGGTCCAATTATTGTAAAAAATGGAACTAAAAGGGAAGCTTTAGACTTTAATTTCAACGGATGGGCAAAATACAAAAACTATCAATTGGACAAATGGGTTCCTAGAATGGTGGCGAAATTTTTAGATATTCCGGTTCAACAAGTTACCTATAAAGGAAAACCGGTTATTGTAGAAGGTGGTGCTATTGAAACCAACGGAAAAGGAACGCTGATTACTTCAGAAGAGTGCTTGATGCATCCTACTATCCAAGTTAGAAATCAAAATTTTACCAAAGCCGATTACGAAGCTGTTTTCAAAGAATACCTTGGAATTACCAATGTTATTTGGCTTGGAAACGGAATTGAAGGCGATGATACGCACGGTCATATTGATGATTTATGTCGTTTTATAAATGAAAATACAGTGGTAACTATTGTTGAATCGGATACAAAAGATAGCAATTACCAACCGTTGCAAGACAACCTTAAAAGACTTCAAAACGCTAAATTAGAAAATGGAAAACCATTAAACATTGTGGAATTACCAATGCCGAAAAGAATTTATTTTGACGGGATTGTGTTGCCCGCCAGCTATGCTAATTTTTTAATATTAAACAAATGTGTATTGGTACCAACATTCAATGATTCTAATGATAGAGTGGCATTGAATATTCTCGCTGATTGTTTTCCAGATCGAGAAATTATCGGAATTAGCGCGATTGATTTAATCTGGGGATTTGGAACACTGCATTGTTTAAGTCAGCAAATTCCGGCTTAAGAGATAAAAAAAACACCAACATTACTATTGGTGTTTTTTTGAATTTATAACTAACTGTTATTTATTCTTTTTTAAATA
>CAIJFC010000302.1 GCA_903819815.1 uncultured Bacteroidota bacterium | reverse complement strand
CTGCCGAAAACGATTTTATATCGATTCCTTTTGTATCAATTAGCGCTAACAAACTTTTAGCTAATTCCCCATTTTCTTTATCGATAACCTTACAAGCTTCTGCTACTTTATTTTTAATTTCGATAAATTCGGTGATGGATTTATCTTGAAAATGGGTTATTTCTTCGCGATTATTTTCATTTAAAAGTAAGCGCCCAGTTTCTAAAATTTCACGAGAAATATCCCAACTTTTATCTTCGTCGGTTTTTTGCATGGTGAAATCGATGAGCAATTTGGTTAACACATCGTCTTCACCGGCCTGCGCGATTATGGCATCAACGGCCTCTGTTAAAAGGTTTTCAGTGTCTAAAGTCACTTCAAAAGTCATGGGCAAATTTAAATCATGGGCAAAAGCACGAATTACTTTGTGAGTGAATTTATCGATGGTTGAAATATCAAAGGCGGCATAATTATGAATAATATGCTTTATGATTTGCTTGGATTTTGTTTGAATTTCTGAAACTGAAATTTGGATTTCACCTGACAAAACTTCCATTAAAACGGTCGCTTTTTCGTTTGGGTTGTCTTTTGTAAATTCTAATAAATTTCCAACAATTCGGCTTTTCATTTCGTGAACCGCTTTGTTGGTAAACGTTATGGCGAGGATGTTTCTATAGGCATCATTTTTCTTGGAGACCAAAATAATTTTCAGGTATTCTTTGACCAGCGCATAGGTTTTTCCTGAGCCTGCAGATGCATCGTAAATGGAGAATGACGGTCTTTGCATTTAGATTTTAGATTTCTTGATTGATTAAAAATTCAATAATTACCCAAATGTCCTAGCCCTGATTGAAGGGAAAATCCCACGCTTTTTTAGCGTGGATAGGAATGAAAGCAGGAAATAGCTCCAAAAAATTCCGCTCCTGTATTGACAATTGAACTATAGATTTATTTGATAGAAATATAACAAATAGAATTTTCATTTCCAAAGTTAATTGTTTATTTTTGAAATAAATATAATTAACAAATAAACTATACTATTATGGCATTTGAATTACCACAATTACCTTACGCCTATGACGCTTTGGAACCACATATTGATGCTCGCACGATGGAAATTCACCATTCGAAACATCATAATGCGTATACTACAAATTTGAACGCGGCAATTGCTGGAACAGATTTAGAAGGTAAAACAATTGAAAATATTTTGATCAATCTTGATATGAAAAACGGCGCTGTTCGTAACAATGGCGGTGGTTTTTACAATCATAATTTGTTTTGGACGGTGATGTCGCCAAATGGCGGTGGGCTTCCAACGGGCGATTTATTAGCGGCTATTGAGAGTGCTTTTGGTACTTTTGAAGAGTTTAAAGCTAAATTTGCTAAAGCGGGTGCAACCCAATTTGGTTCAGGATGGGCTTGGCTTTGCGTTCACAAAGGCGGGAAATTAGACGTTTGCGGAACTCCAAATCAGGACAATACTTTGATGCCTGGTGTGGGTTGCGGTGGAACTCCAATTTTAGGAATGGACGTTTGGGAACATGCTTATTATTTGAATTATCAAAACAGAAGGCCTGATTATATTGAAGCTTTTTTCAGTGTAATCAACTGGGTTGAAGTTGCAAGAAGATACGCTTTAGAGAAGTAGGCACCTTAACCTCAAGGGGGAATTTTCGCAGAAAACAAAAAATGCAATTTGGATTATAAAAATCTAAATTGCATTTTTTAATTGATGACGTTAAAAATTAATACGCTCTTGCGTCTTTGCCTTCATAGAAATTAATAAAGGCTCGGTTTGCCACTCGGTTTCCGCCTGGCGTAGGATAATCCCCTGTAAAATACCAATCTCCTAGGTTTTTAGGACAGGCAATATGTAAGTTTTCTACCGTTTGGAATATGATTTTTACTTCTGCTTTCACAGAAGAATCTTTTAGCATTTCTGCAATTTTATCTGATATTTCTTGCGGTTGAAAAGGCGCATAAATTTCTGTTACGAAGTTAACTACTTCGCTGTCTTTCAAATTTTCTTGTGCTTTGCATTTCAAATAAACGGACTCAACGATATGGTATAAATCTCTTTCTTTTAGTAACTCTAATGCCGCTTGAAACGCCACTAATCCTTCCAATTTTGCCATATCAATTCCGTAACAATCTGGGTATCTAATTTGGGGTGCCGATGAAACGACAATGATACTTTTCGGTTTCAAACGATCCATCATTTTGATGATACTCATTTTTAAAGTAGTTCCACGAACAATACTATCGTCAATAATTACCAGGTTGTCCGTAGGTTTAATAACGCCATACGTAACATCGTAAATATGGGCAACGAGATCATTTCGACTGCTGTCTTCAGTTATAAACGTTCGAAGTTTAGCATCTTTAATGGCTACTTTCTCCGTTCTAATTTTTACAGATAGCAATTCTTGTAGGCTCTCTTTTGTTAGGGTATTTCTGTTTTCAAGGATGAAATTATTTTTCCTTTGATTTAAAAAATCTTGAGCTGCTTCAACAATTCCATAAAATGATGTTTCAGCGGTGTTTGGAATATAGGAAAAAACAGTGTTGTCAGTATCGCTATCAATAGCCTCTAAAACTGCCGGCAAAATTAATTTTCCAAGGTTTTTGCGCTCTTGATATATTTCCGCATCGCTTCCTCTTGAAAAATAAATTCGTTCAAAAGAACACGCTTTTTTTAAGGTTGGCGTTATGATTTCTTCTTCGGTTATCGTTCCGTTTTTCTTGATAATTAAGGCTTTTCCTGGTTGCAATTCCTGCACTTTATCAAAATCGACATTGAAAACAGTTTGGATAACTGGTCGTTCCGAAGCCACCACTACAATTTCGTCATCTTGATAAAAATACGCCGGACGAATTCCTGCGGGATCTCTAAATACAAAGGCATCACCGTGACCTAAAAGTCCCGCCATTGCATAACCACCGTCCCAACCTTTTGAGGCACGACGAAGAATTTTTGCGATTTCTAATTTTTCAGCTATTACTGGTGAAGCTTCTCTTTTTGACAAGCCTTTATTTTTACATTCTTGGTATAAATCCGTCACCTCATCATCTAGAAAATGTCCGATTTTTTCCATTACTGTAACGGTATCAGCCATTTCTTTTGGGTGTTGCCCCAATTCAACTAAGCTGCTGAAAAGTTCCTTTACATTGGTCATATTGAAATTTCCCGCAATAATTAAATTTCGGTGCATCCAATTGTTTTGACGTAAAAAAGGGTGAACACTTTCAATACTGTTTTTTCCAAAAGTTCCGTATCTAACGTGTCCCAAAAAAACTTCTCCAATATAGGGAATTTTCTTTTTTTGAAGCGCTACATTATCGGTATATTCAGGATGAGAGGCCATTTCATCATTGATTCGATCGTTTATTTGTGAAAATACATCTTGAATCGCTTGAGGGTCATTTGAACGAACTCTACTGATGTATCTTTCGCCAGGTTCCATGTCTAACTTTATGCTTGCAAAACCAGCGCCATCTTGTCCACGATTGTGCTGTTTTTCCATTAGGAGATACATTTTTTGGATACCATAAAAAGCAGTCCCGTATTTTTCCTTGTAAAATTCAAGCGGTTTTAAAAGTCTTAAAAATGCTATTCCACATTCGTGTTGTAATGCGTCACTCATTGTAATTGTTGTTGTTCCTAACCCCAACCCTTTCCAAAGGAAAGGGGGAGATACTGGTATGTAGTTAGTAAATATTTATTAAAATCATAGCTAATTATTTATAAAAAAAGCCCCGAAACTTCGAGGCATAAATTTATTGTATTTCTATATCAAATTGTGTTAAAGATTTGAATTGTTGTAATCTGGTATTTACCTCATCGCTTTTAAGCCCCACCATTCTCTCTGTTCCGAATTTTTCAACACAAAAAGAGGCTAAATTTGATCCGTAGATAATGGCAGTTTTCATATTTTCAAAAGTGACATTCTCACTTTGAGTAATAAATCCTGCAAATCCACCTGCAAAAGTATCTCCTGCTCCAGTTGGATCAAAAACTTCTTCTAATGGCAATGCCGGCGCAAAGAAAACGTCTTTATTGTGAAACAAAAGCGCTCCATGTTCTCCTTTTTTAATCACTACATATTTAGGCCCCATGGTATGAATTTTTGCCGCCGCTTTCACTAATGAATATTCGCCTGACAATTGACGGGCTTCTTCATCATTGATGGTAATTACATCCACTCTTTTTATCACGCTTAATAATTCTTCCAAGGCACAATCCATCCAGAAATTCATGGTGTCTAAAACAACCAATTTTGGTTTTACTTCCATTTGGTCTAAAACACTGCTTTGAACCAAGGGATGTAAGTTTCCTAACATTACTACATCGGAATTTTTAAAATTTTGAGGGACTTTTGGTTGAAAGTCAGCCAATACATTCAATTGTGTATCAAGGGTGTCTCTAGAATTTAAATCGTTGTGATAACGGCCACTCCAGAAGAATGTTTTTCCACCTTTAACCACTTCAAGTCCTGAAATGTCTATATTTCTATTTGATAATAAATCTAAATATTCTTGAGGAAAATCGTCGCCAACAACAGAAACAATTGCAGATTGTAGTTTGAAATGAGAAGCTGAAAGCCCAATATAAGTTCCAGCGCCACCTAAAATTTTATCTGTTTTCCCAAATGGGGTTTCAATAGCGTCGAAAGCAACCGTTCCAACAATCAATAATTTATTCATGTTTTATCATTGTGAGATTTGGAGCAATCTCTAATTAAGTAGCAAAGATAAGTTTTTTGTTGCAGAGTTGCAAAGGGAGTTTCTGACAAAATTTAGAAAAGTTTAGCGTCTTCTTTTTCGTAAAAAGCATCCACAGAAAGTGTTTTTTGCGATGATGCCATAACAGCCAATTCGTCGCAACGTTCATTTTGAGGGTGATTATTATGTCCTTTGATCCATTTGAAATCGACTTGGTGTTTTCTATAAACAATAAGAAAACGTTTCCATAAATCCGGATTTTTCTTACCCACGTATCCTTTTTTTTCCCAACCAAAAACCCATTTTTTTATAACAGAATCAACCACATATTTAGAATCAGAAACAACTAAAACTTTAGTGCTTTCTGTTTTTAACTTTTCTAATCCAACAATCACTGCTAACAATTCCATTCTATTATTAGTGGTATGCCTAAATCCCTCGAAAAATTCCTTGCGATAGGTTTTTCCAACCCATTCCATGACAATCCCATAACCTCCTGGTCCGGGATTGCCTTTTGCCGCACCATCGGTATAGATATGTACTTCGTGATCCATTTAAGATTTAGGATTTTTGATTTAAGATTTTTTCAATAATCATTGGAAAATATGTTTGTTCGAGTTCGTGAATTTTATCAGCAACGTCTTCGGGAGATTCCGTTCCAGTTAAAAAAATGCTTTCTTGAAAAATGATGTTGCCTTCATCATAATTCTCATTTACATAATGAATGGTAATCCCTGTTTCTGAATCTTTGTTTTCAACTACAGCGCGGTGCACATGCATTCCATACATTCCTTTGCCCCCATATTTTGGCAAAAGTGCTGGATGAATATTAATAATTTTATTAGGAAAAGCTTCAATGCAATTGGTTGGAAATTTTAATAAAAACCCTGCTAAAACAATTAAATCGGGTTGAATTTCATTTAAATAATTAAGTAAAATATCAGAATACAAGTCGTCTTTGGAGATAATTTTTGTTGGAACAGATAATTTTTGAGCTTTTTCTAGAACTTTTGCATTGGTATTATTTGAAAAAATATGAAATTGATGTGATTTTGAAGAGTTATTAAAGTGACGTACAATGTTTTGGGCATTTGTACCCGAACCAGAAGCAAAAATCACTATTTTTTTCATGTTGTACTATTTAATTTGACACAAAAAAAAGAATAAAAAATGATAAATAATAGAAAATTAGCGTCTTTATTAAAATATTTTTTTAATTTCGCCCCATATTAATTAACTAATGCGTGGAATTAAAATAAAGTTTTTTATTTTTGCCATCAATTAAATTTAAAATTATAGATTATGTCAGACATTGCATCAAGAGTAAAAGCGATTATCGTAGACAAATTAGGCGTTGACGAAAACGAAGTTGTAACAGAAGCTAGCTTCACTAATGATTTAGGAGCAGATTCTTTAGATACAGTTGAGCTAATTATGGAATTTGAAAAAGAATTCGATATTCAAATCCCAGACGATCAAGCAGAAAACATTGCTACTGTAGGTCAAGCTATTTCTTATATTGAAGAAGCTAAAAAATAAAAAAATACACCCGTAATCTAATCCATTTCGGGTGTTTTTGTTTTTTAATTATAAAATTTAGATTGTTTGTTCAATCCCAAATAAAATTATTGTAATACCTATGTCTTTTTTATGATTTATACATAGAAGAATGCATAGGTATTTTTTTAATTCATAACTATAATTATACTATGGAATTAAGGCGAGTTGTAGTAACAGGTTTAGGAGCGCTTACTCCTATTGGAAATACAGTTGAAGAATATTGGAATGGCCTAATTAATGGCGTTAGCGGCGCGGCGCCAATAACCTATTTTGATGCTTCAAAATTCAAAACTCAATTTGCTTGCGAGCTGAAAAACTTTAATGTTGAAGATTTTATCGACAGAAAAGAAGCTCGTAAAATGGACCGTTATACTCAATATGCTGTGGTTGCTGCTGACGAAGCGGTTCAAGATGCCAACTTTGATTTAACTACTTTAGATAAAGATAGAATTGGTGTAATTTGGGGTTCGGGAATAGGAGGATTAGAAACTTTTCAAATCGAAATGTTAGAATTTGCCAAAGGCGATGGAACTCCTAGATTCAATCCGTTTTTTATTCCTAAGATGATTTCGGATATTGCTTGTGGTCATATTTCTATAAAATATGGTTTCAGAGGACCAAATTTCGCAACCGTTTCTGCATGTGCTTCTTCTACCAATGCAATTATCGACGCATTCAATTATATTCGTTTAGGTCATGCCGATGCAATGATTACTGGTGGTTCTGAAGCTGCCGTAAGTATAGCTGGAATAGGTGGTTTCAACGCAATGCACGCTTTATCAACTAGAAATGATGATCCAAAAACAGCTTCTCGTCCTATGGACAAAGATCGTGATGGATTTATTTTAGGTGAAGGTGCTGGAGCGTTAATTTTGGAAGAATACGAACATGCTATTGCGCGTGGGGCTAACATATATTGTGAAATAGGCGGTGGTGGAATGTCAGCTGATGCGCATCATATTACAGCACCTCATCCAGAAGGATTGGGAGCTAAAAATGTAATGATTAACTGCTTGAGAGACGCCGGTTTAAAAACTACGGATGTGGATGGTGTAAACATGCACGGAACTTCAACTCCACTAGGAGATATTGCTGAAAGTAAGGCAATTCTTCATGTTTTTGGCGATCATGCCTATACCATGAATTTAAATTCAACAAAATCAATGACAGGGCATTTATTAGGAGCAGCTGGCGCAGTTGAAACTATTTCATCTATCCTTTCTATTAAATACGGAATAGTTCCACCTACAATCAATCATTTTACTGATGATGAAGGAATTGATTCCAAATTAAATTTTACCTTCAATAAAGCTCAAAAAAGAGACGTAAAAGTCTTGATGAGTAATACCTTTGGTTTTGGGGGTCACAATGCTTGTGTGTTGGTGAAAAAATTCGAAATTTAATTCGCTTAGATGAATATTATCAAAAAAATATTTCAAAAATCCCGATCTAAAGAAGACGGGATTTTTTTTGATACTATTCAAAAAATTATAAGTTTCCCGCCGATAGAATTAGACTTCTACAAAAAAGCATTCATTCATCGTTCCTCAAGCAAAACCGATGTAGATGGAAATCCAATCAATTATGAACGACTTGAATTTCTTGGCGATTCCATGTTAAGCTCAATAATTGCTGCTTTTTTATACAATATTTCTCCGTCTGGCGATGAAGGGTATTTGACAAAAATGAGATCGAAAATCGTGAGTCGAGATCATTTAAATGAACTCGGAAGGGATTTAAATTTATTGCAATTTTTAGACAGTAAAGTACCGACTCAACATTTTGGTGAAAACATTCATGGAAATCTTTTTGAAGCATTAGTTGGTGCAATATATTTAGATCAGGGGTATTCTTATTGTGAAAAGTTTATCGAAAAACGCGTGATACTTCCCTACGTTGATATTTCAAAATTAGAAGGGAAAATTACTAGTTACAAAAGCTTACTTATAGAATGGTGTCAAAAAGAGAAAAAAACGTTTCATTTTGACACTTTTGAAGACAACGATTCAAGTGGAGAACGCCTTTTTGGAGTTAAATTCAGCATTGATAATAAAGTGATTGCAAAAGCAAGAGCTGCTTCAAAAAAGAAAGCAGAAGAAAAAGCGTGTCAAAGGGCTTATTTTGCATTTCAAGATAAAATTGATAAAAAATAATACGTTATTTTATCAAATCTACAACGATTTCGTTAGTAAAATAAAGGAAACATATCCATTTAGTAACTTTTTAATTGCTTAGAAATAGTATATTTACACCATTATTTAAACGAATATGGCTATTCATAAATTACATATCGATGAATTTGATGAAGTTGATTATGAACTCATTGCAATTCACACTTCGTTAGAAGATTATCGATTGGCTTATTTTTTGAATCAAAAACTGCCCATATTATTAAGTAAAAGCAAAAATGAAATTCAGATAAATATTAAAGAAGGAATTACCTTTTTTTCGAGATTTATTTATGAAAATGCCAACACCGATTGTTGTTGGAGTTTGGTTCAAAATAAAAATGAGGTAACCACTGTAACAAATAATAATAATCAGAATTTATTTGGCGAATCTAGTTTTGAAGTTGCTACAAAAGCGTTTCTTTTACCAGAATTAAAAAAAGTAGATTACTTCTTAAAAATTGAAAATAGTGATGCCGAAATGGAGAAAATAATTGCATCAATGAATACGATTTCTCAAATAGCAACCGTTTATTCTGTTGATTCAAATAACATAAAATCAAAAAATAATTTAATTTTTTAATATAAAAATGATAACAAACAAAAAAACTAAAATTGTAGCAACATTAGGACCTGCTTGTAGCACTAAAGAAGTCTTGAAGGCAATGATTGAAGCAGGGGTAAATGTTTTTAGAGTTAATTTTTCCCACGCCGATTACACTGATGTAAAAGCAAAAATAGATTTAATTAGAAGTATCAATGACGAGTTTGGCTATACCGTTGCGATTTTAGGAGATTTACAAGGCCCTAAACTACGTGTTGGAGTGATGAATGAAGAAGTGATTGTGAGCCCTGGTGATATTATTACTTTTCAAACTGCCGAAGATGTTCCTGGAACTAAGGAAAGAGTTTATATGAACTATAAACAGTTTCCAAATGATGTAAATCCAGGTGAAAATATCTTGCTTGACGACGGAAAATTGATGTTTGAGGTAATTGCTACTAATAAAACTACCGAAGTCGTTGCTAAAGTTATTCAAGGTGGTCCTTTAAAATCTAAAAAAGGGGTAAATCTTCCAAATACCAAAGTTTCTTTACCGGCTTTAACTGAAAAAGATGTTCGCGATGCTATTTTTGCAATTGAACAAAAAGTAGATTGGATTGCCCTTTCATTCGTTAGAACTTCTGATGATTTAGTGGAATTACAAGAATTAATTGCAAAACATTCCGATCACAAAATTCCAATTATAGCTAAAATTGAAAAACCAGAAGGCGTTGCCAATATCGATTCTATAATCGCACATTGTGATGGTTTAATGGTGGCACGTGGAGATCTAGGTGTTGAAGTTCCTGCACACGAAGTTCCGTTAATTCAGAAAAAATTAGTTAATAAAGCCAAAACAGCAAGAATTCCAGTAATTATCGCTACGCAAATGATGGAAACGATGATCACAAGTCTAACGCCAACAAGAGCTGAAGTGAATGACGTTGCCAACTCGGTGATGGACGGTGCCGATGCGGTGATGCTTTCTGGTGAAACTTCTGTAGGGAATTATCCTGTGCAAGTGATCCAACAAATGACACAAATTATTGAAGCTGTTGAAGATTCACCGCTTATTCAAGTTCCTCAAAATACCCCACAAATTAAAACCAACCGATACATTACTAAAACCATTTGTCAGCATGCGGCTACTATGGCAAATGCTATTAAAGCCAAAGCAATTTGTACTTTAACCAATAGTGGTTATACGGCATTTCAAATTTCTGCATGGCGCCCGCAAGCGGATATTTTAGTCTTTACTTCAAATAAAGTAATATTAACGCAGTTGAATTTAATTTGGGGAGTGAAAACTTTTTACTACGATAAATTTGTAAGTACAGATGATACTATTGACGATATCAACAGAATTGCTACCGAAAAAGGATTGGTTTCTAAAGGCGATATGCTGATTAATTTAGCCGCTATGCCAATTGCAAATAAAGGAATGGTTAACACCTTGAGAGTTACAGAAATTGAGTAAATCTTAATTTATTGATATGAAAAAGGGCTGGATAATTTCCAGCCCTTTTTGTTTTGGTAAAATTATTAAATGTCTACTCTTTTAATCTATTCTCTTTAATAATCTATAATAAATAACATTTCCCTTTCCGTCGTCCAAACTCATTATTAAGTTTCCTTTTTTTAAGAAATCGTTCACGTCAATTGCAAATAAATTTACGCCCCAAACTTCTTCATAATCTTTAATTTCTTTATTATCAATCGTTAAAAATTGACCGCTTAAATTAAAATTTGGGGTTTTATCAAAAGGTAAAACACTAAAAATTTCTTTTAATTCTTTAGAAGTATAATTGTAATCTTGGCTGGACATCATAGAATAGACTTTCCCGTTTTCATAAAATGCAAACCATTGGTATTTTTGAGGCCAAGAATTTACTTGATTTAATTTATCCTCGTTTGGAATTTCAACTTTTTTCCAAAAACCAATTAATTCATCCAATTTTGGAGGCCCACCAGCTTCCGATTTATTTTCTTGTGCAAAAATTGACAGCGATAAAAATGTCATTAAAATAAGTGCAATTTTCTTCATTGATTTAGCTAGATAATTTAAAAACACTAAAACTCTTCTACAAAAATACTATCAATTTGAATTGTGTCTTTGACTTCAAACTTTAAAAAGGAACGCGCGTTTCCAGTAATTGCCATCGGAAGATGTTGACCAATGGTGTCATCAGGCATGATTAATCCGCGGCGGAGCATTAAATTACTAATGAAGGTTTGCTTTTTGTTTTCAATGGCTTTTAGGAATCCATCGGTGTCAAATTCGTACATGAATTTTTTAGGTTTTGGAACTATCGATGCCAGAAACAAACATTCTTTTAAGGTTAAATCAGCTGGTTTTTTACTGAAATAAAAGTTGGCCGCTTCCCCTATTCCATATACATTTGGACCCCATTCTATTACGTTGAAATAGACTTCAAGCATTCGCTGTTTGCTTGAAATGTGGTTGTTTTCTAATATGTAAACCAATAAAATTTCTTCTAATTTTCGGGACAGTGTTTTTTCACGAGTTAGAAATACATTTTTCACCAATTGCATGCTAATCGTACTTGCGCCTCGAGAGAATTTCTTGGTTTTAAGATTCTTGATAATCGATTGCTTGAAAGCGTCGTTGATGAAGCCTCGGTGAGAGAAAAATGAAGGGTCTTCGCAGGTTAAAACTGCCTTCTGTAAATAGGGCGAAATTTGATCTATCGGGGTGTAATTTGGATTGGAAGGACCCACAAGAATTGGTCGCTGTGGCACTCCGTTTTCCATCGCTCGATAAGTAAATTCTGAATTTAATTTGGATAAATTGGCTTCTCCGTATTTCAATATTCTTAAATTCTCCTTAGTCAATTTACTTTCAAAAACAAGTTGCTTTGGTTTGTGTTTTACAAATTTATAATCCAATTTATATTCGAAATTTCCTTGGGTTTGCATCCCTACAAAATGCGAAAATAAACCATTTGGTAAAGAGGTAATAAACTGCTGCGCTTTCATTTTTGGAATGGCAATTTTGAGTTTGTACACCGTGTCTTGCTCCGTACTGTATTCCGCATAAGGATGCGTTTTTACTTCGTTCATTTGAATGGTAGAACTGCTGTCAATGGCCATGAAATGTTCACCAAAAAGAAAACGATAATCGAATAGTGCTTTTTTAACTACCACTTCTTTAGAAGCAATTTTAGGATGACTAAGGGTTAAATTAGCAATTGATGAAAACCCGTCAATGTGCAATTCACCGCTTTCCATTTCTATTTTTGTAATATTCAAATGGATGCTATCAAAGCTGGATAGCAAACCGAAACGCTCGTTTAAATAGGGAACAATAATTTTAGAATTATCGCTATTAAAAAACTTCAAATCGGCAGTTTTATTTCTGGGATTAGCCGTTCCTTTGATGTTCCATTTTTGAAAATAAGAATTGGTTTTTACATCAATTGTGGTAGCCAAAACTTCGTCTTTTAATAGTAATTGATTCGTTTTTAAAGTTACTTTTCTTCCCATATCGTTCATTCGGAAAGACAGGTTTTCAAGTTGCATCTCTGTTGGAATTAAATTTAAAACCCTTGTCAGTAATCGGTAGGTAGATTTTGCGTAATTGCTATTTTCAGAAGGCGAATTATCGTCTTTTTTATGTTTTAGAAATGCATCAAAATTACGCCCGTTTTTGTTTTTTACCAATTGGATAAACCCATTTTTCATTTCTAATTTTTCCAATTGGATGGTTCCAACCAATAACTTAAAAAGGTTGATTTTGGCAGTCACTTTTTCAACTGAAAAAAGAGTATCGGCATTATTGGGAACTACATTTATTTTTTGAAATTGAACGCTAGAAACCCCTTCAAAATTGGCTTTTTCAACAGATAATTTGGTATCGTAATCGTTCGCCATTTTATTTTCAATTTTGACAATTGCTGTTTGCAACAGTGAATCTCTAAATACAAATAGCAGAATTAAACTAATTGTGATTGTTACGGCGAATATCTTTAAAAAAAGTAAAGCTTTTTGTTTTCTATTTCTCATGATTATCCGAATAATTCACTTACAATATCTTCAATTTTGGCGACCAATCTAATTTTTATAAAGGTATTTTTAAGAGCTATTTTATTGTATTTGGATACAAATATCGTTGAAAAACCTAATTTTTCAGCCTCTTGAATTCGTTGTTCGATTCGGTTTACAGGGCGAATTTCTCCAGAAAGTCCCACTTCACCAGCAAAGCAAAAATCTTTTTCGATGGCAATATCTTCATTGGAAGATAAAATGGCTGCTACTACAGCAAGATCAATTGCGGGATCGTCAACTGAAAGTCCTCCAGTAACATTTAGAAAAACGTCTTTTGAACCCAAGTGAAAACCAGCTCTTTTTTCTAGAACCGCCAGAATCATATTGAGTCTTTTGGCATTGTAACCTGTAGTGCTTCTTTGTGGAGTTCCATATACAGCGCTGCTCACCAACGCTTGAATTTCAATCATTAACGGCCGCATTCCTTCTAAAGTACTTGCAATTGCAGTTCCCGACAAAGTAGCGTCATTATGAGAAATCAATATTTCAGAAGGATTGGCCACTTCGCGCAAACCAGTGCCTTGCATTTCATAAATACCTATTTCAGCGGTGGAACCAAACCTGTTTTTTAGGGAACGCAATATTCGATACACGTGATTTCTGTCGCCTTCAAATTGCAAAACAGTATCGACCATGTGCTCCAAAATTTTCGGCCCGGCGATATTTCCATCTTTAGTAATATGACCAATTAAAATAACAGGGACATTCGTTTCTTTTGCAAATTTTATCAATTCAGCGGTAGTTTCACGAATTTGAGAAATGCTTCCCGCAGCCGATTCTATATAATCGGTATGCAGCGTTTGAATGGAATCAATGATTACGATTTCAGGTTGGATTTCCTCAATTTGACGGAAAATATTTTGCGTTTTAGTCTCAGTAAGAATGTAACAGTTATCGCCATTTGGAGTTATTCTCTCGGCGCGCATTTTGATTTGTTTCTGGCTTTCTTCACCCGAAACATAAAGTGTTTTATAGGGAAGTTTTAAGGATATTTGTAATAACAAAGTACTTTTTCCAATGCCCGGTTCCCCGCCTAAAAGTATTAATGATCCTGGCACAATTCCACCTCCCAGAACTCGGTTCAATTCGTTATCGCAAGTGTCCATTCGGATTTCAAGGGTAGAATCAATTTCTTTAATTTTTAAAGGCTTTGCCGCTTTTTTAACCTCAGAAGTTGAGGGTTTCCAAGCGGCTTTTTCTTCTTTTTGTATAATTTCTTCTACTATGGTATTCCATTCTTTGCATGCATTACATTGCCCCTGCCATTTAGAATATTGAGAGCCACAACTTTGACAAAAAAAGGAGGTTTTAACTTTTGACATAATTATGGTTTTTGATCAGGCGATGGAGTTGACGGCAAAGTTTCTGGTGGAGTTGGAGCTTTAGCATTTTTCATTTCTTCCATTTTATCATACATCATATTTTGAGTAAGATTTCCTATTTCTTCTCTTTCATAGGCTGCTTGATAGTATTTTCTAGCTTTCAAAAATTCCCCTGTATATTCATACATTAACGCCAATTCATAATCGGCTAGCATGCTTTTAGGATATTGCTTTTCGGCTAAACTAGAGAGCTCGCCAAATTCATCGTAGGCTTTATTTTTTATTATTGCAGCTTCAATAGCTTTGAAATCATTAAACCGAATACGCGTTTTTAAAGCTAATAATTTCTCCATGGTTTCGTATTTTTTATTTAAATAATCAACATATCCAGAAGGTAACACAGCAATTTTTTCATTGTATTCATTGACTGAAATTGGCTGATAAATTCCAAAAATATGATACAATGCATTTGGAATTGCGTAAAGTACTAAAGAATAATGAGAGGCGTTTGGAAAATTATCAAAATGATACTTTAGATTTGGCTTTTTTAATTCTGCAACAGCGGCATCTAATTGAATTGTTTTGTCTTTAATTGACTTTAAATCACCCACCGCAGTGGCCTGATAATAGAATAATTGTTGGTTTAATGCTGCTAATCTATCAGGAATAGTTTCTTCCATTGAAACAGGAAATTGAGGACTTAAAGAAATATAGGCGTTAAAAATTGGCTGATCTTTGTACAAAAAGAAATTCAAAAAACCAGCGGTAACGTCGTGACCTGCAATAATTTTAAAGGGAGCAATTCGATAACTTTTTTCTAAAAATGGCATTAATTCTTGACCGATAAATTCATAGAAAAGTTCGCCTTTTGCGTCGGGCAATCCTGTTTCTTGATCAACACCGCAATCGGTGAATCGTTCGTCTTTTTGATTTTGAGAAATTCCAACAATTATTACTTCTGGAATATCGTCCCAATAGGCGCCATAACTTAGCGCTCCTTGAAAAGGATCAAATAAATAATCGCCGTCTAATAATAGTACTATTGGGTATTTTTTGGTTTTATTAAAGGCATATGATTCCGGTAACGAAATAGTAAATTGTCTATCTTCATTTAATTTTTGAGAGAAAATAGTGTCTTTGGAGATTTGTGAAAACGTGATTATTGGAAAAATAAAAATATAAAAAGCAATTATTTTTTTCATTGTTTATAGCGTTTGTTGATTACTCTAAACCTTTAAAAGGTAGAGCAATATAATAATTTATTTGCTTCTATTTAATATTGGCAAAAGTAAAAATGAAAGCGCTCCTAAAAATACTAATAATAGCATTTGTGTGGTCCAAATTATCCAACCAAATGCACTTCCAGCAGTTTCAGAAATATGATAAAAAAGTAAGATTTTGGCCATTAAAAAGGGATAGGATCCAAAGCCGCTATTGGTAAATGCGATGGCGACACTTCCCACGATAAATGAAGTGATTACAGCACTTAAAGGCAGCATATTGGTTTCAGAAATTACTAACAATCCAATGTAAAACATATAAATGTAGGAGAACCAAATGAAAATAGTGTGTCCTAAATACGACCACTTTTTCTTCATGTGAAAAATACTCAATATCCCTTCTTTTAGTCCAGCTATTTTCTCCTTTATTTTTAAAATGAATTTCATTTTAGAATATACATAAAGCAGAATAAAAGTGATGAAAAGTACGAAACCAATTGTCAATAATAGGATTAGGTTTTGTAAAGGAACTTTATCTAAAACAAAAGTTTTTAAAACATCATATTGAACAAAAAAAGCAACTATGATGAGCCCTAACAAAACAATCATATCAATAATTCTTTCCGCTATAATTGATCCGAAACCTTTGTCAAATGGAACATCATTGTATTTTTTCAATACCAAAGCTCTGGATATTTCTCCTGATCTTGGAACGGTCATGTTCATTAAATAACCTATGGAAACCGCCATAAAATTATTGGCAAAGGAAGTTTTATATCCCATGTGATCCAAGACGTATTTCCATCTATAGGCACGAGATGCGCTTCCTAAAAAAGCAATAAAAATTGAAAAATTCAGATAGTAGTAATTGGCATTTTTAAAGTGCTTTTTAATCTCATCGATATCCTTTTCAGAAAATTGGTTGTAGGAATAGTAAATTAAAAAAATACCCAAAAAAAGCGGGAGTACTATTGAGAGCAATTTGCTGATTTTTGCTTTCAAAATCTAAGTTAAAGAATTGTCATTTTCATTTGGAAAAACTAAAGCAGGCTTGAACGTTTTAGCCTCTTCAAAATCAATTGTTCCATATGAAATGATGATTATAATATCTCCTTTTTGAACTTTTCTAGCCGCGGGTCCATTCAGTGTGATTTCGCCCGAGTTTCTGTTGCCTTTTATCACATACGTTTCAAGGCGTTCGCCATTGTTTATGTTGACAATTGAAACTTTTTCGCCCTCAATTAGATTCGAGGCCTCCATTAACGCTTCGTCAATAGTTATGCTTCCGATATAATTTAAATCGGCTCCCGTAACTTTTACACGGTGTATTTTAGATTTTACAACTTGGATTTGCATGCGGCAAAGATAATTAATTTAATGAAATGGTATCTATCAATCGGATATTGTTAACAAAAACTGCTATAAAAGCGCGGGATTTTTGGTCTGGATTTTTTGATTTACAAGTTAGTAATGTAGTTTCATCGGCAATTTCGAAATAATCCAATTTGAAATCGGGTTGGTTTTCAAATACTTGGTTTACCCAATGTTCGATTTCTGACAAAGGCTCGGTCGAGAATTTATGTTGGACTTCCAATAAAGTTTGATAGATAATCGCCGCAGCGTTTCTTTCATTTGGAGAAAGCCTTTCATTTCTAGAGCTCATTGCAAGTCCATTTTCTTCTCTAAAAATGGGACATTCAACTATATTTATCGAGAAATTTTCTTTTTCAACTAATTTTTTGATGATTTGTAACTGTTGGAAATCTTTTTCACCAAAATAGGCATAGGTAGGTTTAACTATTTCGAATAATCTTTTTACAATTGTTCCAACTCCTTCAAAATGTCCAGGTCTAAATTTGCCTTCCATTTGATTTTCTAATCCATCAAAATAAAAAGATTTAGCCGTTGTATTTCCTTCATAAATATCGTCAACTGTTGGCGCATAAACAATTACATTGTTACTTATAGTTTGAAGTTTTGCAATATCGCTTTCTAAATTTCTAGGATACTTTTCTAAATCTTCGGGATTGTTAAATTGGGTTGGATTGACAAAAATACTCACAATAGTTAGGTCGTTATTTTGCAAAGACGTTTCAACTAATGATAAATGCCCTTGGTGTAAAGCGCCCATTGTAGGAACGAAACCAAGGGTCGTTTTTGAATTGGAAATTACTTTTAAATGCTCTATTAAAGCTAGTTGTGTCTCGAAAAGGAGCATGCTGTTTTATTGAAATATTGTGCAAACTTAAGATTTTAGTTATTAACTGCATAAATTTTTGTAAATTTGCATGTTTTTTATTTACAAAAGTAATACTGAATTTTAATATGGAAGATAAGAGGATATTGTATGTATCATCTGAAGTAGTGCCCTACTTAGCTGAAAACGAGGTTTCTCTAATGTCTTATGACGTGCCAAAAATGGTAAACGATCAAGGCGGACAGATTAGAATTTTCATGCCTAGATATGGCAATATCAATGAGAGAAGACATCAATTACACGAAGTAATTAGATTGTCAGGGATGAATTTAGTGGTTAATGATTTAGATATGCCCTTAATTATTAAGGTCGCTTCTATTCCAAAAGAGAGAATTCAGGTTTATTTTATCGATAACGATGAATATTTTAAACGTAAAGCTACTTTTACGGATGAAGAAGGAACATTATTTCCTGACAACGATGAACGCGCCATATTCTTTGCAAAAGGAGTGGTTGAAACGGTTAAAAAACTAAATTGGGTTCCCGATATTATTCATGTTCACGGATGGATGGCCGCAATGTTGCCTATCTATTTGAAGCATTATTATAAAGATGAAGCATTGTTTTCAGACACAAAAATCATTACTTCGGTTTACAGTCAGTCGTTTGAAGGTAGCTTAAACCTTGAAATGATTAATAAAGTTAAATTTGATGGAGTTCCTGAAGCTTCTATTTCAAATTTAGAAACTCCTGATTATGAAAATATTATCTTGGCAACACTGAACCATTCTGATGGGATAATAATTGCATCGGAAAACCTGTCTCCAAGTTTAACAAAATTTATAGAAACTTCGGGAAAACCTTTTTTACCTTTCACCTCGAAAGATAAATTCGCGGAGGTATATTCTAACTTCTATAAGAATTTAGTTTAATATTATTATTTTAAAATGTATATGCAAAATAAATCCCTTTATAAATTACTTATTTTAGTTGGTATTGTTGCTTTTTTTACTGCTTGTGACAAAGATTTTAATGAAATCGGCTCAGACGTTATTGGAGATGATCATTTTCAACTTATAAAAGATGATTCACAATCTGTTTTAGCTTACAATACCGCTTCAGGTCAAGTTGAAACGAGTAACCAACCGATAAATTCTTTAGGATATTACAACAACCCGTTTTTTGGAAAAACAAAAGCGAGTGTGGTCTCTCAGGTTTTATTAGATACAGTAAATCAAACCATTGGAACCAATCCTACGGTTACTAAAGTGGAACTTTCCTTGCCTTATTTTAGTCATTTAATTTCTAAAGATGCTACCACTGGCGATAGTACTTATGAGTTGGATTCTGTTCAAGGATTTAGTATTGCCAATGATAAAAAAGTATTTAATAAGTTCAAATTGAGCGTTTATGAAAATAATTACACTTTACGTGACCTAGATGCAGCGCTAAACTTTTTAGATGTTCAACGATATTATTCAGGAGAAACTGCCATTTTTGATGCTTATAAAACTCCAGTACGCTTAAATGACTCTACAGCTACTGTTCAAAACGATGAATTTACTTACAGTGCAGCTGAAATTAAAACTTATAAAACAGTAGATGGCGCTCAAGTAGTTGATACTAGATCAATTCCCGGAATGCGATTAAAACTAAGAAAAAACTTTTTTCAAGACAAATTATTCGGTGCTGGAGCAGCAGGGAAATTGTTTAATAATTCGGTATTTAAAGATTATTTCCGAGGATTGTATTTCAAAGTAGAAGCTTCTTCTACCTCACTTAATCAAGGAAGCATGTCGTTGTTGAACTTTAAACAAGGAAAAATAATTGTAACTTATAAAGTTGATGTGACCAATTCGACAGGTGGAGTTACCCGAAAAGAAAAGAAAATTGCAATTAGTTTAGGGGGAAACTCGGTCAATTTATTAGAAAATGATTATTCATCAGGTTATACTTCGGGAATAGCTTCCAATTCTAATGCAACTACAGGAGCCTATAATTTATTTCCAAAAGGGGGCGAAGGTTCTATGGCTATCATTAAACTTTTTGGTGATACCGATGTAAAAAGGGTTAATGCAAATGGCGATCTTTATACTTATACAAATCCAAGTACTGGACTAGTAGAAGGAAATGGAGTGCCAGACGATTTGGATTTGTTGAGAAATCCTGTTGACAAAAAAAAATTATTAGTTAACGAGGCCAATCTTACTTTTTATATTGATAAAGATAAAATGACAGGTGCCGCTGAACCAAATAGAATTTACTTGTATGATTTAAATAATCACCGCCCAATAATTGATTACTATTTAGATTATTCTGTGGCGTCAAATTCTAAAAATAATAAATACGTTCATGGAGGTATTATTGAAAAAACTACTGCTACATCGGCTTATGATAAACGTGGAATAAAATATAAAATTCGACTTACCAATCACATGATGAATTTGATAAGTAAAGATTCAACCAATGTAAGATTAGGATTAGTGGTAACAGAATCAATAGGTGTTGCAACAAATGCAATGTTAAGAAGTTCAATTCCAGTGGCGAATCCTTTTTATAAATATCCATCGGCTGCGGTTTATAATCCACTTGGAACTGTTTTATTTGGGAACAACATTCCTGCTACAGATCCAAATTATGCGAAGCGCTTAAAACTGGAAATTTACTTTACTAAACCAAATTCAAATTAATTACATTCAACCAAAATAAAAAAATATGTGCGGAATTGTTGGTTATATTGGACATAGAGAAGCCTTCCCTATTGTAATTAAAGGATTAAAAAGACTTGAATACAGAGGATACGATAGCGCTGGTGTAATGCTTTTTGACGGAAAAAATCTTAAAGTTTGCAAAACAAAAGGTAAAGTTTCCGATTTAGAAGAATTATGTTCTACAAATATAACTACAAATGGTACTATTGGAATGGGGCATACGCGTTGGGCAACTCATGGGGTTCCAAACGACGTTAACTCACATCCTCATGTTTCAAATTCAGGTAATCTCGTAATTATTCATAATGGAATCATTGAAAACTATGCTCCTCTAAAAAAAGAATTAATTAATAGAGGGTATGTTTTTCACTCAGATACCGATACTGAAGTTTTGGTAAATTTAATTGAAGACGTTCAAAAGAAAGACAATTTAAAATTAGGAAAAGCGGTTCAAATAGCTTTAAATCAGGTGGTGGGTGCTTATGCAATTTGTGTATTTGACAAACAAAAACCAAATGAAATAATTGTGGCCCGTTTAGGAAGTCCATTAGCAATTGGTGTTGGTGAAAACGAATACTTTATTGCATCTGATGCTTCCCCATTTATAGAATATACTTCCAACGCTATTTATCTTGAAGATGAAGAAATGGCAATTGTGAGAATGGATAAACCTTTAAGAATTAGAAAAATTAAAGACGATTCCCTAGTAGATCCTTATGTTCAAGAATTGCAAATGAATTTAGAGCAAATTGAAAAAGGAGGTTACGATCACTTTATGTTAAAAGAAATTTTTGAGCAACCAAGTGTAATAAAAGATACTTATCGAGGTCGTTTGCATGCCAATACAGGTTTGATTCAAATGGCAGGAATAGAAGATAATATCGAAAAATTCCTTAACGCTGATAGAATATTAATCGTAGCATGCGGAACTTCATGGCACGCAGGATTAGTTGCCGAATACGTAATAGAAGAATTTACAAGAATCCCGGTTGAAGTTGAATATGCTTCTGAATTCAGATATAGAAACCCTATAATCAATAAAGGTGATGTGGTTATTGCAATCTCACAATCTGGAGAAACTGCTGACACTTTAGCTGCAATTAAATTAGCTAAAGAAAGAGGCGCATTTGTATTTGGAGTTTGTAATGTGGTGGGATCTTCTATTTCAAGAGAAACTCATGCTGGAGCTTATACTCATGCTGGACCCGAGATTGGAGTGGCTTCTACCAAAGCATTTACGACACAAATTACCGTTTTAACCATGATTGCTTTGAGAATTGCAAAAGCCAAAGGAACCATGTCCAATTCTGATTTCCATAGGTATTTACAAGAATTAGAATTAATTCCAGAAAAAGTTCTTGAAGCACTTCAAACCAATGATAAAGCGAAAGAAATAGCTGCAACTTTTAAAAACTCAAACAATTGTTTGTATTTAGGTAGAGGTTACAATTTTCCTGTGGCATTAGAGGGCGCACTAAAATTAAAAGAAATTTCCTATATTCATGCGGAAGGTTATCCTGCTGCAGAAATGAAACACGGACCAATTGCTTTAATTGATGAGCACATGCCTGTAGTTGTAATTGCACCAAAATTAGGGCATTATGATAAAGTGGTTAGTAATATTCAAGAGATAAAATCAAGAAGTGGAAAAATAATTGCAATTGTTACCAAAGGAGATACTCAAGTTCGAGATTTGGCCGATTATGTAATTGAAATTCCTGAAACTGCTGATGCATTATCCCCATTAATAACTACAATTCCATTACAATTATTGTCCTATCACATTGCGGTGATGAGAGATTGTAATGTAGACCAACCTCGTAATTTGGCAAAATCGGTTACGGTAGAGTAAAATCATAGAAATAAATAAAAAAAGCGCTCTAAATTAGAGCGCTTTTTTTATTATCTTAAATTAGGTAAATTTTTACGAATTACTTAATGAAATGTTAAAATTAAATGTCTTTGTCAAATTAAATTAACAGATTAAATTAAAACGATGTGAAAAATTTAAAGATTTAATTTGATTAATTGCTAAAATAAACGGAGTTAATATATTAAAAAACAAATTTCTTAAGCTAATAATTAAAAATATGAAAATAAATACTAATTTAGCTACACTAACAAACAAATTTTAAACCACAATGAGAAAACACTTACTAATTTTGACATTGTTTTTTTGCAGCGTATCGTTTGCACAGAAAGTAGTTTCAGATTCAATTAAAAACACAGTACTAAATGAGGTTGTAGTCTCTGCTTCTAGAACTCCTGAAAAAGTTTTACAGTCGCCAGTTACAATTGAAAGAATGGGACTAAAAGAGATTAAAAAAACTGCTTCCCCTTCTTACTACGACGGTTTAGAGAACCTTAAAGAGGTTCAAATGAATACCAGTAGTTTGACATTTAAATCAATCAACACTAGAGGGTTTGCAACTGTTGCAAACGTTAGATTTATGCAATTAGTGGACGGAATGGACAACTCTTCTCCGCTGTTAAACTTCGTGTTAGGAAACATGATTGGAATTTCAGAAATTGACGTTCAAAGCGTAGAATTATTACCAGGAGCCTCTTCTGCATTGTATGGTGCAAATGCCTTTAATGGTATCCTTTTTATGAATAGTAAAAACCCATTTACTAGTGAAGGGGTGAACGGTTATGTGAAATACGGACAAACTAACCAACAAGCTGCTGGTGCTAATAGTTTTTCAGATTACGGGGTGAGAGTCGCTCATAAATTTAATAACTATTTTGCTGCCAAAGCAAATTATACTTTCATGAAAGGTACCGACTGGTACGCTACTAATTACAATGGTATAAACGCAGCAAATGGCGATGAAATTATAGGAATAGATAGAACAAATCCAAATTATAATGGGATCAACGTATATGGCGATGAAGTTTCAACCAACTTAAGAGGAGTAGGTCAAGGTTTAGCTGCCGCTGGATTAATTCCTGCTTCAACAGTAAATTTACTTCCTAACTCCAATGTAAGTAGAACCGGTTATAAAGAAGTTGAATTAACTGACAACGTAGCTTCAAACACTAAATTGGATTTCTCCTTCCACTTGAGACCTTTTGGAAATGAAAATTTGGAAGTTATCTGGCAAAGTAAATTTGGTTTTGGTAATGCCGTTTACCAAGGCGCCAACAGATACTATTTGAATAACTTTTTCATGCAACAACATAAATTAGAATTGAAAGGGAAGAACTTCTTTGTAAGAGGTTATACTACTACTGAAGACGGTGGAGATTCTTACGACATGTTGTTTACAGGTATCAATGTGAACAGAAAATGGAAAGATGATAGAACTTGGTTCGGACAATATGCTGGAACTTATATCCAATCAACATTAGCTGGAGCTACTCCTGCAATTGCTCATCAAAACGCAAGAAATACTGCTGACACAGGAAGATTAATTCCTGGAACAGATGCATTTAGAACGGCATTTAGCCAAGTAACTTCTGAAGCAAGTGTGCTTTCAGGATCTAAATTAGTAGACAACTCTAGAATTTACCATTCCGATGTTAATTATAATTTTAAAGATCAAGTTAAATTTGCTGAAATTCAAGTAGGTGGATCTTACCGATTGTATGAATTGAATTCTCAGGGAAGAATTTATACGGATGCAAATGGACCTATAAATTATAATGAATATGGTGCTTACACTCAATTGCAAAAGAAATTAATGGATGACCGTTTGAAACTTTCAGGGTCTATTCGTTATGATAAATCTCAAAACTTTCAGGGTAATTATTCGCCAAGAATCTCCGCTGTATACTCTGCTGGTGAGAACAAACAACACAATTTCAGAGCTTCCTTCCAAACTGGTTTCAGAAACCCATCTACTCAAGACCAGTACATCGGATTTAATGTAGGTAGTGCAATATTATTGGGTTCAGCTCCTGATAACTTAATTAGATATTCTGAAACTTTACCTGTAAGTACTACTGTAGGTCAGTTATTTGCTGGTGGAACATCCGTTGTTATGACCGGTTTAAATGCATACAATAACTCTTATACTGCTGCCTCAGTAGCTGCTTTATCAGCAACTGGAAATCCTGCAGAATTGAAAAAAACAAACTTAGATTACGTAAAACCAGAAGAAGTTAAAGCAATTGAATTAGGATACCGTTCAGTTGTTAATGATATTTCTGTTGATATTAATGGATATTATAATGTATATAATAATTTCATTGGTAATATTAATGTTGTTGCTCCTTACTATGGAACAGCAGTAGATTCTCCTAGTGCTACGGGTGGTCCAACAAACCTTGGAACTCAATCCATTCACGCATTACAAAATGGAAACTTTAGAGCTTATCAATTGTATACCAATACTAAAATTGAAATTAAATCTCTTGGTTTTGGACTTGGACTTTCTAAAAAAGTATACAAAGATTTCGAGTTTGGTGTAAACTATAACTATGCTGAATTTAAATTTGATAAATCTCAAGACGAAAGCTTCGAAGCGGGTTTCAATACTCCAAAACACAGAGTAAAAGCGTCTATTGGAAACGAAAAATTATTCAAAAACTTTGGATTTAATGTAAGCGGAAGATGGAATACCCAATACACATGGGAATCTACCATGGTTGACGGTGTAATTCCTGAAGCTACTGTAATTGATGCACAAATCACTTACAACGTTCCAAGTATGAAATCTGCTTTCAAAATTGGTGCTGCTAACTTAGGAGGAAAAGAGTACTTCCAAGTATTAGGAGCGGGATTAATAGGGCAACAAATTTTTGCTTCTTGGACTATTAAACCATAATTATTATTAATATAAAAACTTACGTTATGATAAAAAATTTCAAATGGGTTGTACTGGTTTCTTTAACCTTTATGGCATGTACAAATGACGATACGGTTGTTACTGGTGAGGCACCAGTAACCGCAGGTACCGCTGATTTTACAAAATATGTAGCTTTAGGAGATTCTTTCGCTGCTGGTTATTCAGATGGTGCATTATTCAAAAAAGGGCAATCAAATTCCTATCCAAATTTACTAGCGCAACAATTTGCTGCCGCTGGAGGAGGTACTTTCTCAAGTCCATTTATGGCCGCAGACAACGTTGGGGGATTCTCAGCTGGTGGTGTTCAAGTAGTTTCTCCAAGATTGTATCTTGACACTGCAACAAATACTCCGACTCCAGTTCCTGGAGTTTCTGCAAATACGCTGACAGAGCGTTTAACTGGATCTTTTAATAATATGGGTATTCCTGGTGCTAAAAGTTTTCACTTACTTTTCAATGGCTACGCGCCTTTGAATCCTTATTTTAATAGAATGGCTTCAGCTCCAACCGCAACCGTTTTAGGAGATGCATTGGCTCAAAACCCTACTTTCTTCTCTTTATGGATTGGAGGAAACGATGAGTTGGGTTATGCTACTAATGGTGGTGATGCAACTTTAGATCAATTAACTCCAACTGCTAATTTCTCAGCAGCTTACAATGCATTAGCTACTCAGCTTTCAGCAAATGGAAGAAAAGGAGTAGTTGCTAATTTACCATACGTAACGGCTTTGCCTTATTTTACAGCTGTTCCTTTTAATGCAGTTCCACTTAACGCAGCTACGGCAACGCAATTAAACAGTGGATATGCACAATATAATGGCGGTTTAGCAGTAGCACAAACTATGGGATTAATTACTGCAGCTGAAAAAACAAGAAGAACGATTACTTTCGCAGCAGGTCAAAATGCAGTGGTAATGGTAGATAGTTATTTAACGAACTTAAGTGCTCTTGGTTTGCCTTCATACAGACAAGCAACTAGTGCAGATTTATTAGTATTGCCATCTAGATCAATCATTGGAACAGCAGTAGGTGGTAATCCAGCTCAAATAAATGGTGTGTCAGTTCCATTAGTTGATAAATGGGTTCTTTCATCTGATGAGGTTGCTGAAGTTAAAGCAGCAACTGACGCTTACAATGTAGTAATTCAAGCGGCAGCAACTGCCAACAACTTGGCTTTTGTTGATGCTAAAGCGGTTATGGACCAATTAAGTACTACTGGATTAAATTTCAATACCTATAACATGACTTCAACTTATGTAACTGGTGGATCTTTCTCTTTAGATGGAGTTCACCCTAGCGCAAGAGGTTATGCTTTAATTACCAATTTATTTGTTGATGCAATTAATGCTAAATACGGTTCTACCTTGAAGAAAAAAGACGGTAGAGACTTTGAAATTTTATACCCGAAAGTAATTAACTAAATTATTTTTCTAAATTACTTAAAGAGTCCAAAATTAATTTTTTGGACTTTTTTTATTTGAAATTCTTAAATAAAATAAAAAATTAACTATTTACCAATAATTTATTTTTTATTTTTAGCATTAAATAATGG
>CAIJFC010000301.1 GCA_903819815.1 uncultured Bacteroidota bacterium | reverse complement strand
TAAATTACTTAATATTTCATAATTTTGAACTGTTGTTTTGGCAAATCCAAATCCGGGATCAATTATTAAATCATTAATTCCCAAACTTCTTGCTTTATTGACTTTATCAGAAAAATAGGTGATCATTTCCTTAATCAGATGCTCGTAATTGGTTTGACTTTGCATGGTTTGAGGAGTTCCACGTAGGTGCATCATTATATATGGCACGTTGTATTTCGAAATCACTTCCATCATCTTTTCATCTAAGTTTCCTGCTGAAATATCATTAATCAGTGCTGCTCCATTATTTAAACATTCTTGAGCAACGGAACTTCTAAAGGTGTCTATAGAAAGCAAAGCCTCTGGAAATTCTTTAAGAATAGTTTTAACTACTGGGATTATTCTAATTAGCTCTTCTTCTTGAGAAACAAATTCAGCATTTGGCTTGCTAGAATAGGCTCCAATATCGATAAAAGTAGCACCTTCTTTCAACATTTTTTCGACTTGTGCAATTGCATTTTTTTCTAATGAATATATACCACCGTCATAAAATGAGTTGGGTGTAATATTCAAAATCCCCATTATTTTTGGAGTAGTTAAATCAATAATTTGACCTTTGCAATTGATTGTCATAGTTAAAAAGTAGGGTTTTGTATAAAACTACATTTATAATCGTTAATGTTCACTAATCAATAAAAAAATATTCTTATTTTTGATGAAATTTATACAAATATACATCAATAAATGGATACTACTTCTCAAGAATACGATAAGGTAATTTCAATATGCAGAACTTTGTTTGTTAATAAAATGAAAGATTACGGAAGTGCATGGCGAATTTTAAGATTGCCATCATTGACAGATCAAATTTATATTAAAGCGCAAAGAATTCGTAGTTTACAAGAAAATGAGGTTCGTAAAGTGGATGAAGGAGAAGCGAGTGAGTTCATAGGAATAATAAATTATTCTATTATGGCTTTAATCCAATTGGAATTAGGAACAGTAGAACAACCTGATTTAGATGTTGAAAAAGCCACTTGGCATTATGATGCTAAAATCAATGAAACCAGAGAATTAATGGAAAATAAAAACCATGATTACGGTGAAGCTTGGCGCGAAATGCGTGTCAATTCGCTAACGGATTTAATTTTGCAAAAGTTACTTCGCGTGAAGCAAATTGAAGATAATAAAGGGAAAACGCTTGTGTCTGAAGGGATTGATGCCAATTATCAAGACATGATTAATTACGCTGTTTTTGCTTTGATTTTAATGAATTTTCATAAATAATTTAAATAAACAATTATGACAGCTAAAGAAAAGTATGTTCCAATAGCCATTAGAATTAGTATTTCATTTTTATTTTTATTGTCGGCAGTTGCCAAATTGTACCCATCACCTTACTTTGCAATTTCAACATTTGAAGTAAAACAATTGTATCCGCTAGGGTTTTCTGGTGATGTTGCTCCGTTTTTTTCAAGAATATTAATTGGAATTGAATTCGCACTTGGGCTATTAATTTTGCAAAAGCACTACCTTAGAAAATTGGTAATTCCTGCGACCTTATTAATGTTAGCTGTTTTTACCACCCATTTAACTATTGTTACCTTTCAAGATGGCGGTAATTCTGGGAACTGCGGTTGTTTTGGGAGTTTGTTGCCGATGACTCCAATAGAAGCCATTCTAAAAAATGTTGTCGCTATGGTATTATTAGTGATTTTACTTAAAGTGATGCCTAAAAAAGACGAAAGTAAAAGCAATTTCTGGATATTAACTTCAACAACTTTGGCTTTTATTTTACTATTATTTATGTTGGCACCAATGCAAGCAGAATCAAATTTGGTTGATGTTACAGGTGCTGAACCAGACGATACTGATGCAATTGAAGTTGTTGACACTGTAAAATCGGATTTAGTCGTTGAACCCAAAAAAATAGACACTATAAAGAAAATAGTTGAAGAAATTAAAGACGAACCTGTACAACACAAATCAGGTTACAGTTCTTATTTTGCTTCTATTGACAAAGGGAGAAAAACACTTTGCTTTTTTGTTCCTGGTTGTGATCACTGTCGCGAAGTCGCGAAGGAGTTGACCGAAATGAAGGCGAAGGATAAAAATTTTCCAGACATTAGGATCGTTTTTATGAATGAGGAAGCCGATTTAATTCCAGACTTTTTCAAATTTGCTGGAGCAAAGTATCCTTATAAAATTATTGAGGTTATTCCGTTTTGGAATGTTTTAGGAACAGGAAAAGATACCCCTGGAGTAAAATATTTATGGAATGGAAATGAGTTCAAATACTATTATGGTATTACCGATAATAAATTCAATGCTACGGAATTTAGTACTTTGATTCAAAAATCCTATTCTGCTCTTAAAACTATTAAATAACAAATCCCAATAATGAAAAAAACAATTGCACTTTTCGTTGCTTTAGCTTCATTCTCTTGTTCTAAGGCTCAAAAAAAAGAATTTTCCAAAGAGGCGCTAGCTGAAAATGTTGTCGCTATGGATGGATCGGAAGTTTCATTTCAATCAATTTTAGATAAATACAAAGGAAAAACGGTAGTACTTGAATTTTGGGCTTCTTGGTGTGGCGATTGTGTAAAAGCAATGCCAAAAATTAAAGAATTACAACAAAATAATCCCGACGTGGTTTATGTATTTTTTTCATGTGATAAAACATTTGACAAATGGAAAGAAGGAATTGTAAAGCATGAATTAAAAGGCGATCATTTTTTAGTAAAAGACGGAATGAAAGGATCATTTGGTAAGTCGCTTGATTTAGATTGGATTCCAAGATATATTGTAGTCAACAAAAAGTCAAAAATTAGTTTGTATAGAGCTATAGAAACTGATTTTGAGTTGATTCAGAAAACGTTGAAAGATTAAACACGAATTACACAAATTAACACAAATTAAAAAAAAATCAGCGCATCTGTGTTAATATTCTTTGCGAACTTTGCGTAAAACTTTGCGCCCTTTGCGGTTAAAAATATAAAATCAAATAATTAATAAATCAATAATGAGAACTAAAATTGTAGCAGGAAATTGGAAGATGCATAAAAATTCAGAGGAAACGGAAGATTTATTGAATGATTTAATTGATAAATTACCAACCGATAAGGAAGTTCAAATTATTGTTGCACCTACCTTTGTAAATTTACAATCGGCGGCAAATCATTTGGAATATACTAATATTGGAGTAGCCGCACAAAATATGCACCAAGCAGAAAGTGGCGCATATACAGGAGAAATTTCTGCAACTATGTTGCAAAGCATTGGGGTTAATGCAGTTATTCTTGGTCACTCAGAGCGTCGAGCTTATTTTAATGAAACAGACGCCTTGATTGCCAATAAAGTGGACACTGCAATTAGTCATAATATGACCGCTATTTTTTGCTTTGGCGAAGAATTAAAAGACCGACAATCTGGTAATCATTTTAATATTGTTGAAAACCAATTAAAATACGGATTGTTTCATATTCAACCTGCTTCATGGGAAAACGTCGTCTTGGCTTATGAACCAGTTTGGGCTATTGGAACAGGAGAAACTGCGAGTCCAGAACAAGCACAAGAAATGCATGAATTCATTAGAGAAACAGTAAGAAAAGCATTTGGAAGCGACATTGCTGAAAATGTTTCTATTCTTTATGGAGGAAGTGTAAAACCGGATAATGCTAAAGAAATTTTTTCAAAACCAGATGTTGATGGAGGATTAATAGGTGGTGCCGCTTTGAAAGCAGAAGATTTTGCAGCCATTGTAAACGCAATTTAAAATAGACATAAGATAATAGACGAAGAGATGATAGATTTATATTTCGGGTTAATTAGTGCAATTCGTGGTAAAAAAAATCTTTGCGCTCTTTGCAGTTAAAAGATATCGTTAGCCACTGATTCAAGAAGACATAAGATAATAGACGAAGAGATAATAGATTTATATTTCGGGTTAATTAGTGCAATTCGTGGCTAAAAAAACCTTGCGAACCTTGCGAAAATCTTTGCGAACTTTGCGGTTAAATTTGTGCCTTTTGTGGTAAAAAAAATTAAAATAAAAATATGTCAAATAGCTATTTAGGATTTCATTTTTCAGTGGAACCAAAAGAATTAGGATCGGAAATATTAGTTGCCGAATTAGGTGAATTGCCTTTTGAAAGTTTTATTGATAGTGATTCGGGGATTGTAGCCTATATACAAAAACAATTCTGGACCGAGAATATTCTAGATGATTTACACATTCTAAGTTCAGCAGAATTTCAAGTTTCCTATACTATTGAAGAAATAGATCAGGTCAATTGGAACGAAGAATGGGAAAAGAATTTTGAAGCCATTGAAGTAGACGGAATATGTCATGTTCGTGCCCCATTTCACCCAAAAACAGATGCGAAATTTGATATCGTTATTGAACCTAAAATGAGCTTTGGCACCGGCCACCATGAAACGACTCACATGATGATTCAACACTTATTAGAAACAGATGTTGCCGGAAAAAAGACTTTAGATATGGGTTGCGGAACGGCAATTTTAGCCATATTAGCAGAAATGAAAGGCGCCCAACCAATTGATGCTATTGATATCGATAATTGGTGTTACCTTAACTCAATTGAAAATGCGGAACGAAATAATTGCACCCAAATAACAGTTTATGAAGGAGATGCCGATTTATTGAAAGGAAAAAAATACGATTTGATAATCGCTAATATTAACCGTAATATTTTATTGAACGACATGCAGACGTATGTCGATTGTTTAAATAAAGAGGGTGTTTTATTATTAAGCGGCTTTTACTCAGACGACATCCCTTTTATTGATGCTTCTTGTACAGAAAAAGGGTTGACCTATGTGAAAAAGTTCGAGAGAAACAACTGGGTATCATTAAAATATTTAAATTAGTAGTTCAAAAAATATAATTTGTAAAGCTATGAGTACAAAAGAGGAAGTACTTGAAAAAGTAGTTTTAAAAGAAAGTGTTTCTTTTGACAATGAAATCGTGATGTATAATGACGATGTAAATACTTTTGATTGGGTTATTGAATGCCTCTGCGAAATTTGTGAACATGATGCATTACAAGCAGAACAATGTGCCATGTTGGTGCATTATAAAGGAAAAGCTTTGGTTAAAAATGGCGAAGAAGAAAAATTAAAAAG
>CAIJFC010000300.1 GCA_903819815.1 uncultured Bacteroidota bacterium | reverse complement strand
GGGGTGCCAATTTTGACATGAATTCAGCAGGACAGTTGGATTTAGGACGCGAAGGTGGGCATTCGATAAATCGCGTGGTGCATCATAAAGATCAAACCGGTTTTGAAATTGAGCGTGCCATTTTAGCACAAGCGAATAGCAGAAGCAATATTAAAATTCTTGACTTTCATTTTGCATTGGAATTAATTTCAGAAAAAAACCAATGTTTTGGCGCTTATGTTTTGAACGAGACAACAAATGAAATTTTGACTATACAATCCGATATTACACTTTTGGCCACTGGCGGAATAGGCCAAGTTTATGGCCATACCACCAATCCGGCTGTAGCAACTGGCGATGGTATCGCAATGGCAAAAAGAGCCGGTGCGACAATAAAAGATATGGAATTTATACAATTCCATCCGACGGCTTTGTATGATAAAAAGGCTTCTTCAACTTTCTTGATATCGGAAGCGGTCAGAGGTTTTGGGGCTTATTTGCGAACCAAAAACGGTCATCATTTTATGTTAGATTATGATGAAAGAGCCGATTTGGCTTCACGTGATATCGTTTCACAAAGCATTGAAAATGAGTTAAAAAAATCAGGTGAAGCCTGTGTTTATTTAGATTGCACTCATTTGAACCCAAATGATTTTATAAAACATTTTCCTATGATTTACAGACGATGTAAAGATTTGGGCATTGCTATCGAAAAAGATTGGATACCTGTGCTTCCTGCACAGCATTATGTGTGCGGTGGAATTGCTGTGGATAGGAATGGAAAAACCACTATTGAAAATTTATTTGCTTGTGGCGAGAGTTCACGTACGGGCTTGCATGGTGCCAATAGATTGGCATCGAACTCGTTGTTGGAAGCGTTGGTATATGCCGACAATATTTATAATTTCTTGATAAAGCAGACTTCAAAAAACACTATGCATCGCAAGGAATTTAAAACATGTAAGCCAATTGAGGAATGTCAAATTGACCCACAATACATTTTAAAAACAAAAACCGCTTTGCAACATTTAATGCAAAATAATGTTGGTATTGTTAGGCATGACAAAGATTTATTAGTTGCAAAAAGCCAACTTCAAAGTTGGAAAAATGAAGTAGTAGCGATTCAGGAACAGTATCAAATCACTAAAGATTTTTATGAATTGAAGAATATGATTGCTGTAGGAATTTTGATTGTGGATCAATCTATTGCACGCCACGAGAATCGAGGTGGTTTTGTGAAAATATAGATTTTATATGCCGCCCAATCGAATGAAGCTGCCTAAAACCAGCATCGTAACACCAATTAAAGTTACAGTGATAATTTCAATAATTGCGAGGGTCATTTTCTCTGTAGTTAGTTTTGGAAATACACATTTTTGAGAATGAATTGCCAAAGCTAAGGAAGCGAAAAGCAAGAGTAATTTTGTAGAGACAATCCTTTCTATCGGATTTGAAAACGAGAACCATTTTGAAACAGGCACGTCATAATCATAAGCTAAAAGGAATCCGGTAAGCACCAAAATAAATAAAGCAGGCATTCCAATTTTACCAAATTTGGAGCGAAAATCATTTAAAATGGAAATATCTTTGTGTTTAATGGTCGCAGGTAAATAACGAAAAGCCAATAGCAAATGCCCACCAACCCAAATGGTCGCGGCTAAAAGATGTATTATTAAAACGATGTGATGCTTCATGAAGACAATGTTTTATACATCATGGCGGTAGCAATATTCATGGCCCTGTTCTTTATTTCTTCGGCTTTCGGTCCTTCAAAATGATAGTTCACTGTTTTGTTAAACAAATCAATCCAATGCTGAAAATGTGCTTTGGTCATGGTGCTTTTATCGTGTAATTCTTTGTGTCTCGCCATTGGATTTCCATCATAATTTCCGGTGTAGAAAAGGATGTTTTCCCAAAAATCATACATTTTAGGCAAATGCAATTCCCAATTCACGTGCGCTACATCGGTGAATAAATAACCAATCGCTTCATCATTTTTGACTTTATCATAAAAAGCATTGACTAACTTTTCGATGTCTTTTCTATTTCTAATATCTGTTTTCATGAGCTACAAATCTTTGGTTTTGAACTTCTTCAACGAAATAAAAAAGGGTAGGATTGCCCACAAACTCAACAGTACAAAAGAAGCAATTAATCCTACAGCAGTGCCAAAAAAGTCTTTGAAAATCGCACCGGTATAACCCCGCTTCCCAAAACGAGAACCACAACTGCTTTTACAAATTTATTTTTCATACTATGAATATTAAAAACCATCTTATCGCTTTCACCCAATAAGATTGTTTGTGATTACTATTTTACGCCGTCAATTTTTCGCATATATTCGACAATACTTCTTGCTTCATTGTCAACCAAACCTTGGTTTGGCATACGTACCAAGCAAATTTCTAGTTGTGCTTGCACTTCAGGATCTTTGTCGATCATAGGATCTGGATTTGTAATGAAGTTCATAATCCATTCTGGTTTTCTTCTTTCAGTTACACCTTTCCAGCCTGGTCCTACTAATTTTTCACTTGTAGTTTTGTGACAAGAGGTGCATTTTACAGTGGCAACCTCTTCTCCTTTAGTTGCCATGGCTTGATCTAGGTTGGCGCCTAACTCCACGTTTTCAAATTTACCTTCGCCTCTTTTTGGGTCGTAAGAAGAAGGATCGGTTGCAGTTGTTGCTTCTTCTGTAGCTGGTTTAGAAAAATCATTTTCTGATTTTTCTTTTTTACCGCATGATGCAAATAAAGCCATTGCGGTAATTAATAATACTAGTTTGTTCATAATGTTATAAGTTTAGAATAATAGTTCAAAGGTCAGTATAGAATAGGCTTATATTTTATGACTGTAATCATACAACAGATTTTTTTATGGGATTAGCCTGAAGTTTTTATAATAATCAAAATGCTAGGGAAAAGCTTTAAAAAAAGCGGTAATATTGATAAATTAGGCTGCTTTTTTTCTGTACTCCATTGCACAATTTTTACATGCAACTGAACATTCTTTACAATGCACATTATCGTGATTAGCTTGACTACACGTTTCACAAATCTTAAAAATATTATATGCCGTTTCAGCAGTTAGGCTGAGCGTGATGGCCAAATAGATTTGCTTTGGAAAAGGAACAATTTAAATTGAGAGGGAAAGTGGCAGAGATACCTTGAGAAAGTCTCCCAACAAGCCAGCGATAATTCGCGCAGATTAAAGCAATACGAATTACCAAAATATATGTATTTTTCTGATCTTTTAATCTTCAAGATTTATGATGTAGAAGACGAAAATGTTGTAGAATTTAAGCTGAATTAATCGTAAACCATGTTCAGCACTTTGTATTCACTTGGTTGTCAAAAGAAGTTTAAAGGACCTTGGCGAGCCGCCGAACGTTTTTTGGGAGAATTGCGAAATGAAAACCTCATTCACTCCATCACTAGGATAAAAGTAGATTTATACGGTTCACTTTCCCTGACCGGAAAAGGACACGCTACTGATTTAGCCATAATGCTGGGATTAAGCGGGCAAGATCCTGAGTATTTAGTTTGAAGACATACAATTAAACCTTGATTTGTAAAACTTTTTTAAAAATGTAATTGTGTTTTAAGCAATCAGAATCAAATATGAATTATCTATAAATTATCGAAGTTTTCATCGGTAGATAATAATGCTTAAAACAAGTAATCATCGGTAATTGTAGATAAAAACTACTTATTACTAATTCAAACTAGATTTAATCAGTGATTAGCGATTATCAGCTATTTTCACTGATTTTTTAGTTTAGCCCTTAATTTAGTTTTTTGCTTTTGTTTTCTTGGTAGATTTGGTAAGCGTTATAAGAAATTATTCCTATTGTAATTGTTGCAAATACACCAATTAAAACATAGGTCGCTATTTTGCTGTTTTCTATTTTTTCTGGCGTAGGAATTTGCCCTAATTCATAGGCTAATCGATCTGGAGATAACATTCGTTGTCTTGAAGTAATGATGATTTCTTTCATTTTTTTTCTGTTTTTTTATAAATAATTATTTTAGTTTCGTCTTTTGGGTCTAATCCAAATACGATGTCCTTGAATTCATAGCATTTTGTATTTACACCACCCACTTTATAGAATTTTGTTTCTGGAAGATATTTTGTATTAAAACCTAATTTTTCAAATTTGACTAAGTCTTCAATAAGAATGTCCCTGTCTCGGTATAATTTCAATAGTTTATAGTTCTCTAACATTCCTTTTCTACTAAGATTAAATTCTAAATTTTCTTCGGAACGTCTTTTATGCCCGTCATAGTTTCGGCACTTGTCAGAACAATACATTTTTTTTGAAGATTTATAATCCAGCATTTCCTCATCACAGTCTGGGTTTTTGCAATATTTTGTTGGTTTTTTCATAAAAATTAATTTTAAATTGAATAACATTATGCAAATATATAAAAATAATTTTATTACATTTGGCGTATATAATAAATTTAACATGGAATTAAAAAACTACTTCCCATATTTGTTGGAAAAAAAAATACTGTTATCTGAAATTGGAATCCATCCAAGAACTCATATTGCATGGAAAGAAGAGGGACTAACATTTTATGAAAAAGTTAATATTGTATTGGGTGAAAAAGTTAAAAAAAGGAAATGGGTATATCTAGATGTATTTGAAGCATTGTGGCTATTAATAATAGTTGAACTTAGAAAATTTAACCTTGATTTAAAAACCATAAAAAAACTAAAGGAATTTATAAAAGAACAACCTGATTTAAAATCGGCACTTGAAAAAATATCTGAAGAAGATTTTCAAAATAAGGTAGTTAGTCAATTACCTAAAGAAATGCTTGAAAGTGTTGGTGGTTTTACATCTAGAGAGAAAGTAATAAAGTCTTTATCTACACTTTTGTACCAAGACACATTTTTATCAAATTTAGGAGTATTAATTTATGGAGCTTTAATTACAGAAACATCTCCATCTATAATAATAAAAATTAATAAAGATGCGGATGTATTTGAATTTATAATTGCGATTAACAATAGTACGGAAGCTAATTTAAAAGAAGATTTATATCAATTTTACACGAAGACATGTTCTGAATCTACTTTTATCAATTTACCTATAGTTACCGTTTTGGAAAAATTATTTGAAAATGAAAAGATAATTAACCGCTGTTATGAATATGGGTTTTTCAATAATCAAGAAAAACAACTTTTAGAAGCGGTTAGAAATAAAGAATGTGAAGAAATTAAAATAGCGAAACATCCAAGTGGAGATTATACTGTTAATTTCTCTGATACTAAAGAGATATCTGGTGAAGAAGCAAAAAAGATCAGAAAAACATTAGGACTAAAAATGTACGACCGAGTAGAAGTGATTTATAGAAACGAAAGTCATTTAGTAATTAAAAACAGTAACAAAAAAGTTATAAAAAGAGAATAATGTCCTAAGTATCCCTTAGCACCAAACCGCCTAATAGCACAAACGAGTAAGTCCTACTCTTTTTCGCTTTTATAGGTATTATGGAATTTGAAAAAGCAAAACAAATTTTAAACAAAAACAGAAGAAACAAATTAACTGATAGCCAAATACGCGAGGCAATCAAATTGGCTGACTTACTAGCCAGCTGTACAATTAATAATTTAAAAACAGAATTTCAATATGAAGAATGTCATACTTTACGTGAGAGTATCCACCGACGAACAAGCGGGAAGAGGATATTCCTTGAGGGACCAAGAGCAGAAGCTTCTTAATTATTGTGAAAACAATAATTTCAATGTGCTGCACATTTTTAGGGAAGATTATTCTGCTAAAACATTCAAGCGACCTGAATTTAAAAAATTATTAGAGTACTGTAAAAAGAATAAAAAAGAGGTACACCAATTAATTTTCATTAAGTGGGATAGATTCTCTAGAAATACAGCAGAGTCGTATCATATGATTGGTGTTTTTAATCAATTAGCCATTCAAGTTAATGCAATTGAACAGCCTTTAGATTTATCTATTCCGGAGCAAGGATTAATGTTAGCCGTATATCTATCCATGCCTGAAGTAGAAAACCAACGCCGTTCATTGAATGTAATAGCTGGAATGAGAAGAGCGTTCAAAGAAGGACGATATGTAGGAAATGCTCCAAAGGGATTTGACAATGGAAAAGATGCCGCTAAGAAACCTCTTTTGATTCCGAATGACGATGCAAAATACATTCAGGAAGCGTTTGAATTGATGGCAACAGGAAATTATCAACGGAATGAGATATTCTATAAACTGAAGGCAAAAGGTTTTAATTCTAGTAAAACAGTTTTTGCTAGAATTTTAGACAATCATTTGTATTATGGAGGTGTGTTCATAAAAGCTTACAAAGATGAAAAAGAAACGGTTGTGCAAGGGATTCACGAACCCATAATTACCAAAGCATTATTTGAAAAAGTACAAAAAATAATGAAGAACCGAAAAAGAGGAAAGCAAACTATACCGAAAGCTTATAATGAAAATTTCCCTCTAAAAGGATTTTTGCGCTGTCCAATTTGCAACAAGCAATTAACTGCAAGTGCATCAAAGGGAAGAACACAATATTATAGCTATTATCATTGTGTTAGTCCATGCAAAGGAAGATATACTTCCGATGCAGTTCATCAACAAGTAGAATTGTTTTTAGGAAATCTTTCTTTTGATAAACAATTTCAGGAACTGTATTTTGAAAATATCAAAGAAAAATTAACTTCACAGACTTCACAAAAAGCATTAGGGCCAAAGCATTATGAAAATATAAAGTCTATCGAGGGTAAACTTGTACGAGTACAAGATTTATATATCGATGGAGATATGAGTAAATTAGATTATGAATCAGCTAAAGAGCGATATGAAAATCTACGTTCAGAATTAAAATCGAAAGAAGCTTCGTCAGAAGATAATTTACAGCTTATTGAATTGTATAAAAAAGCTACTGAAAAATTTATCGCTATTGACAAACAGTATTATAATTCAAATTTAGAGCTAAAAAGAAGTATAATTGGTTCGATATTTGAAAAAGAAATTCATTTAGAAAATAAAAAAGTTCGAACCACAAATTTGAACCCTATCTTAAATGAAATAGCTAGTATTAACAGGGGTTTACGAGCTAAAAATAAAAAGGACTTAACTAAAAAATTAGTTAAGTCCCTTATGGTGGGCGATGAGGGGTTCGAACCCCCGACCCCCTCGGTGTAAACGAGGTGCTCTGAACCAGCTGAGCTAATCGCCCTAAATAGGAGTGCAAATATAAGCCTCTTTTCGGTATTTGCAAACTATTTTTAAATTAATTACAATATTTCTGCTACCACAAAGTTGCTTCCGCCAATGTAAATAAAATCGGTTACAACTGCATTTTCTTTGGCACTTGTATAAGCTTCTGAAACTGAATTGTATACTTTTCCGGTCAATCCAAATTCCTGAGATTTTTGTTCTAATATTTTTGCGTCTAGTCCACGTGGCATATTTGGTTTGCAAAAATAGTAAATGGCATTTTTCGGAAATAGCGGTAAGATTTCGTCTAAATCTTTGTCATTTACTACCCCAAAAACAAAATGCAAAGTATCAAATTGCTCCGTTTTTATCTGATTAATTACAATTTCTAATCCGTGTTGGTTGTGCGCTGTATCGCAAATTGTTTTTGGCGCACTATTCAATTGCTGCCATCTTCCTTGAAGTCCCGTATTTTTTACTACGTTTAAAAAACCTTTTTTTATTGCTGCCTCAGAAACTTCAAATCCTGGAATTGAATTTAATATTCTTAAAGTTTGAATAGCCGTTTTCTTATTTGAAATTTGATAACTGCCTAATAAATCGCTTGGGTAGTCATCGGAAATGGTATCTGAAGCAAAGTAAATTTCAGATTCCATTTCATTGGCTTTAGCTAAAAAAACGGGTTTCGTTTCAGCTATATATTCTCCAATAACCACTGGAATATCCTTTTTAATAATCCCCGCTTTTTCATTTGCAATAGCTTCAAGGGTATTTCCTAATAACTGAACGTGGTCTTTTCCAATATTGGTAATAACCGAAATCAATGGAGTAATAATATTGGTAGAATCCAATCGGCCGCCTAATCCCACTTCGATTATTGCAATATCTATCTTTTCTTTTTTGAAGTATTCGAATGCCAATCCAACGGTCATTTCAAAAAAACTTAACTCATTCGACTTAAAAAAATCAATATGTTTTTCTATAAATTCACAAACAAATTCCTCAGTAATTTCTCCCGAAACTTCGGGATTTATAATTTTTATGCGTTCTCGAAAATCTTTAAGATGTGGTGAGGTATATAGCCCAACTTTATATCCTGCTTCTTGTAAAGCCGAAGCAAGTAGGTGTGAGGTGGATCCTTTTCCATTGGTTCCAGCAACGTGAATAAATTTTAAATCATTTTCAGGTTTTCCAAGATAATTCGATAGTAATATACTATTTGTCAAATCTTCTTTATAGGCTGAAGCACCTTGAAGTTGATATATAGGAAGTTGATTGAACATCCAATTTAAAGTTTCCTGATAGTTCATTAAATCTAAAAAAGTTTAAGGATTTTATGTTTTACAAACTTATTGGGTAAGTTTAAAACTATAGATTATTTTACCAATTTGAGTTTCAGCAGCAGTTGCATCGGCCTGCCATTTTGTATTCATTGCAGCTATTTTGGCTTGTTCTAAAAGGCATTTTGCAGAATTTGTTGTACCTCGAACTCCTGGATTTGCATTAATTACAGTTCCTGATTTGTCTACTGAAATTTGAACAACCACCACGCCTTCTTCACTACAGGTGTATTTTGGCTTTGGGGTGTTTAGTGCTTTTCTATTTCCTAACTGATAATTTCCATTTCCGACACTTCCTCCAGAACCTCCTCTTACATAGCCATCTCCTTCTCCTAATCCTTCACCTTTTCCTAATCCATCTCCTTTTCCTCCACCGCCATTGCGCCCTTTTGAGTTGGTGTCACCATTCGATTTTCCTTTATTTCCGGCAGTTTTATCGTTTCCGTCTCCTTCTTTATTGGAACCATTTAATAAATTTGAAACGGCATCAGAAGTCGATTTTGAAGGTTTTGGTGTTGGTTTAACTACCGGTTTTTCTTCTGCTTTCTTTTCAATTTTAGTATCTGGTTTCTTCACTTCCACAACAGCTGGAGCTTCTTCATTTTCAGAAACTATAATTTCTTTTTCTTCGGTTGGACTATCTTCAGCTTTATCAGGTTCTGCCGTAACCACTTCTTTGGAATCAAAATTATCTCCAGAACCCAATTCACTATCTCCGAAATTCACTGCGATTTCTCCACCGCCACCACCGCCTTCCATTTCAGGTAGAGGTAAGCTGTCACTAAATTTTAATAAGAAAAACAACAAAAAAAGCAG
>CAIJFC010000299.1 GCA_903819815.1 uncultured Bacteroidota bacterium | reverse complement strand
TTTCAAGTTTGCACAAAAATTAATTAGATGCACAAATATTTAATAAACCCACAACCGCCCCACTTGCGGGTAGGTGCGGTTATGGGCTGGTTTTTAATTTGTTAGCTGTTCACCAGGTCCAACATATTTAGCATCGCCAAATGCTAATATTGGCAGAAAGATAATACCTAATAAAATTAAACCAACGGTAAAACCGCCACCTTTACCAAATGAAAGTGAAAGATTGTGCCAAACAATAATTAGAATTACAATGTTGACGATTGGGATAAGCATAAGTAAAAGCCACCACCAAGGTTTACCAACAATTTCTAATAATACAATCAGATTGTAAATTGGTACAATAGAAGCCCATCCGGGTTTTCCAGCTTTCGAAAAGATTGTCCACATTGAAGCAATCATTAAAACGATGATTGCTAAATAAATTACGATAATTACACCCATATTATTTGAATTTAAATTTTTCTCCTACTCGTTTGGCTTTTCGGTGTCGCCCCGTTTTTTTGAGTGGGTTCTGGACTCCACTTTTATAACTTTCAAAAATCATCATTTTTTTCAAAATAATAAATTACTTTTTTTGTCACATTGGGTGGTCAGCCCTTTGACTTTCGCAGACCGTCTTGGTTTTTAAACTTGCCCATAACGTTCCGCCGCTTCAAGCAGTTGCGAATTGCGGAACTGATTATTTTCTGTTAAAGATAAAAAATTTTGCGGAACGCAAAAGTGAACTTCCCACAAAACTCGCAATTGCTTGAAACGGCTGTTGTAGGCAGGTTTTATTCAGTTATTAATTCAGAGTTTATTTTTCCGCTAGCTTCTTGAGTTAGTTCTTTTGGCTTTATGTTTACTTTGATTTTTGTTAACCTTTTCAACTTGTAATTTTCATTTTCATTCGAACTTTCATATTCTTTAATTTCACTTAATATTCCACTTTCTGAATATGAATAAGTTGTTTTAGTTTTGTATAAAGCAACAATTTCTTTTGAAATTATTCTTTTATCAGAATCAAAACATTCTGTTTCTGTTTGTGAGTTTTCTTTTCCTTCGCCATAATAGGTTTGGAATTTTCCAATCTTACAATTGTTTAAGTATTCAAATAAGTATTGCCATCTTATTTTGTTAGTTTCCTCAAAAACTTGATTAAGTTCTATTACTTTATTTTCTGAATTGTATTTTTTCTGATAATATGTTGTTGAATTAAAGTGAGTTTCTGAGTAGTTTGGTTTGTAAATATAGGTCTTAACCATTAGCAACGAATCGTTTTCTCCGCGAAAACTTTTTTCGTTTAATAATTTGCCATTTTCATCATAATTAAATTTGGAATAGTATAAATAATAACCGCAAGTAAAACATTCTGAAACGTATTTTTTAGATGATTCCAATCTGTCTTCTGAATATATAAATTGTTCTATTTCTCCAATTAAGTCAAGCTTTCCATAATGAGGTTTTCCATATGATACTTTCTCAAGAATCTTTCCGAAAGCATCAAAGTAAAATTCTGATTTACCAGTTTTGTTTTTCTTGTCACTTTCATTAAAGTGAAAGACTTCTTTACTTATTTTAAAATCGCCAATTTCTTTTTCTATTTTTTGAGAATAGAATTTCAAAGTTGTTAGAAGAAATAAAATGATAATTAATCTACTCATTTTCTTTTTAATACGCGGTTTTTAAACTTGCCTACAACGTTTTTGGGCTTGGCGAAGGTGGGGTTAGAAAGTACTAAAGTGCAAATTTAGTGCAAAAGTTAATAGAAAGTACAAATGTTCAGCTTGCACTAAAGCCCCACTTTTGCCAAACCCATGTTAGCACCTGGCGTTCTGTCAACCGTTGATATTTGTTGCCTTGCTGTCAAAATTGCTCTTCGTTTTGTCCGCCAATATTATGTTTCATTTTTTGTCCCATACTGTTTGTCACATAGCCTGCAACACTTTCTTCTTTCTTTTGTCCGTTGGATAAATAGTCAATGTTGATTGAACAATCGCCAGTTATGTCAACCCAAACCGTTTCACTTTCTCCAATTTCT
>CAIJFC010000298.1 GCA_903819815.1 uncultured Bacteroidota bacterium | reverse complement strand
TACTGCTGAATCTATAACTGCGAATACTGTATAGACTGGGATATTATCGAATATATAACCATTACCATCAACTAGCAGGTTTTCAAGATTGAAAAAACATTCCCCAGACCAATCAACAAATTCTGCTAAATACTCTTGACGATATACTGCTGGGTGGTTTTCGGCTTCAAGTTTTAGCAGTTCGCTGGCCGGTAGATATGGGTTTGTTGCGCTGGGTGCATGAAATTCTGTAAAACCTAGAGTTTTGTCGGTACAAATGCGATAAAACCAGTTTGCTTCATTAATGCCATCAGGCGTTGAAAATACCCAAGCTGATCCCGTCATATCTAGCAATGTAGGTTTTATGGCACGTTCCCAAATATCAGCCATTGTATTATCTTTTGCAAATGCCGCCTCATCTATAAAAACATGATTGTATTTTCTGGAGCGTCCAGCACGTTCATTTTCTAAGCTCCAGAAATCAATGCGCCCTCCCGTTTCGGTTCGGATAACGCCTTCAGTTTTAGAAGCATTCTTGACTATAGGCGATAGCATGTCTAACAGTTCATTATAAACTTCCCGTAATATACGATAATCAGGCGCAAAAATGCCAAGGTTTAACCCTTTGGCACTATAGTTTCCGGCTAATATTTTGAGTAAATCGGTTTTACCCCAGCGACGACCGCAACGTAAAACGGTAAAACGTGAGCGGTTATTATAGGCGGCTAGCTGACCAGCGTGAAAAGTGGGTAAATATAGCTCCTTTGCCATTAGGAAGTTATCCTATCAATAGAATGATAGTCTGTATGGTGCGGTTTTACTGGATTGTTAAGTTTTAAAATAAAAATATACCCCCAAATATACCCCCAAAAATGCAATGTGACCTAGTCAGGCAATCCGCCAATAATGGTCAAGACATTGTCTTGTGAATCATCATGTAATAATTCTTTTCGTGTTTTTTCAAGTGAATTGATACGCCCTAGAAATAAATCTATTGTTTTAGGGAAATCTTTCAAGCTATCAGGATCTAAGGTTTGTGCTTTTAATGCTCTGGCTAATTGGATCCTGGCTATTGATAGTTCATGATCCAGCTTTCCAAGTAGATTTCCAGAATCTTGTTCGAGCTGCTTGTCTTCATCGCTTAAGAATTTGCTGTACACTGCGCCCTCCTTTTTTGCGTGCTGATTTGTTTTAAGTGATTTGCCGCCATGCATCATACATCTACCATTTGCCATTTTGAATCTTTGACAAGGCAAACCGGCGCGATTTTTAGCGCCGCATCGGTTATTTTGTACCATGGGGCGTTATTTTATAAAGCGTGGGGTGGCGTGGCTTAGAGTCGATTTTTTAGCCATAAAATTACACCATGCCATCAAGTTAAAAGATAATCAAAATATAGCATCAATATTTATCAAATACAAAATAGTTTAAAAAAAATTAATAAAAATTATTGATTTTTATATATAAAGGTATATAATTTAATCGTAGTTTGATTTTAACCATTAACCAACCAACCAACCGAGGGCTTTATCATGAAATCTTATAAAATTAATAAAGTTACAATGAATTCATTA
>CAIJFC010000297.1 GCA_903819815.1 uncultured Bacteroidota bacterium | reverse complement strand
ATTGTAAATTCGGGGTTGCCATGGACCGTTAAAAAGGACAATATTTTTGCAAAATGCGGTTGGTCTCCATTTGAAGATTTTACTTTTAGATCGAGAATTACCCATACCTTTGTAAATGGCGAATTGGTATATCACAATTTTAAAGTGAAAGATATTCGTCGTGGAAAAAGATTATTGTTTGACCGTTAGTATTTTATAAATTTCAATTATGAAAAATGTAGGTGTTTTATTATTTTGTTTTGCACTATTTGGAAGTTGCCAAAATGCTCCAATTGAAAAACCGGACAATTTAATTGATCAAGATAAAATGGTCGATATTATGTTTGATATCAATGTTTTGGAAGCCATGAAATCTCAAACGACGTTAGTTTTAGAGGCCAATAAAATCAACCCAAACACGTATATTTATAAGAAATACAACATCGACAGCCTTCAGTTTGCTAAAAGCGATAAATATTACGCTTCAGATGTAAAAAAGTATAAGGAAATTTTTGATGCGGTTAATAAAAGAATCGAAGACCAAATAGAAGCGTCAAAAAAACTAAATACTTCTCCGGTACCTATGCCAGTTAAGTAGTTTTATTTAGAATAGTATTTAGCGATCTCTGAAATATACGAAGTCACATTTATAAATTGGTAATCAAATTTGTTTCTCACTTTTTCATTGGAATAGGAATCCAATTGGTGGCTGGAGCGCATTGTTTCTTTCGAAATCATTCTTTTTTTATTCAATAGAATTGAGGTCAGCCAATTCCATCTCCAAGCCAATTCCGTTTGCCAATATGCAGCGTAGAATTTAGGTTTTACAACTTTTAAAGCTATCGCAATTTCATTAAATATTGTTTCGTAAGAATAATTATTTTCAATGGCAATATAGCGTTGGCCGTTTTCATTTTCATCTATTTTCGCCATCGCCATAATCAATAAATTCACCACATCTTTTACTGAGACAAACCCAGAAGTCCCTTTGGTGTAGAATTTTAATCCATTGGCTACAGCCGTAAAAAGTTTTCCGCTGCCTTGTTTCCAAAACCCAGGACCTAAAATAATCCCAGGATTAAGAACAACGACTTGAAGCCCTTCCTGTTGGCCTCGCCAAATTTCCATTTCGGCACCATATTTTGAAATGGCGTAATCGCTGTGGTGTTTTTCAGGATTCCATTCGGTTTCTTCGGTGATAATCGTTTCGTGTTCTTTCAAATCTCCCAAAGCGGCAATCGAACTTACAAATCCTACTTTTTTTACCCCATTTGAAAGGGAAAGATTCACCATATTTGCAGTTCCTTCAATGTTGGTTTTCCTTAGTAAATCCTCATCATTAGGGTCAAATGAAATTAACGCGGCGCAATGAAATACCGAATCGACATTTGCGAAAGCGATTTCTAAGGAAGGAATATCGGTAATATCGGCTTGAATCCATTCGATTTTATCAAATAAATGGCCTTTTTCATACCATTCAAATAGCGATTTTGTTGCCAAAATAGAAGATTGATTTCTATAAATAGCTCGAATTTTCTCTCCATTTTCCAGCAATTGCAATGCCAAATGAGAACCTACTAAACCAGTTGCGCCAGTTATTAATATCATACTACGAAAGTACAAAATAGGAAGTAGGAAACATATTTTTTTTCGAATTACCGAACAAACAAAACAACAAATCAACATTAAATTTTATCTTTGCTTAAATTGTTATAAAAATGAAGAATATTATTGAAGAATTGCAATGGCGTGGACTGGTTCACGATATTATGCCGGGAACTGAAGAACAATTGTTGAAAGAAATGACAACGACCTATATTGGATTTGATCCAACTTCTGATTCTTTGCATATCGGTAGCCTTGTGCCTATAATATTATTGGTGCACCTAGAAAATTTTGGTCATAAACCTATTGCACTTGTTGGCGGAGCTACCGGAATGATTGGCGATCCATCGGGGAAATCTGACGAAAGAAACTTGCTGGACGAAGCTACTTTAAATCATAATGTGGAGGGAATCAAGAGCGTTTTATCACGATTTTTAAACTTCAATTCTTCGGCATCTAATGCGCCAATTTTAGTAAATAACTACGATTGGATGAAACAATTGTCCTTTATCAATTTTGCTCGTGATGTTGGAAAACGAATCACGGTGAACTATATGATGGCGAAAGATTCGGTTAAAAAACGACTTTCAGGCGAGGGCGAAGGAATGTCATTTACAGAATTTACATACCAATTAATTCAAGGTTACGATTTCTATCATTTGCACAAAGAATACAACTGTTTGCTACAAATGGGAGGCTCAGACCAATGGGGAAATATTACAACGGGAGCGGAATTAGTGCGAAGAATGAACGTCGAAGGTGCTAAGGCATTTGCCATGACTTGCCCTTTAATTACAAAGGCTGACGGTTCTAAATTTGGAAAATCCGAAGGTGGAAATGTATGGCTTACTGCCGATAAAACTTCGGTTTATAAATTTTATCAATTTTGGTTAAATACCACTGATATCGATGCAGAAAAATACATCAAAATCTTTACCTTTTTAGATAAAAACACCATTGACAGCCTAATTGCAACGCACCATGAAGCGCCACATTTAAGAGTTTTACAGAAAAAATTAGCAGAAGAAGTAACCACTTTTGTTCACTCTGCAGCCGATTTAGAAAAGGCAATTCATGCGTCGGCAATATTATTTGGAAATGCTACTTCTGACGATTTGAAACAATTGGACGAAGCCACTTTTTTAGAAGTTTTTGATGGAGTTCCACAAGCTACTATTTCAAGAAATGAAATCGATAATGGAATTGATATTGTATCGATTTTAAATGAAAAAACAGGCTTTTTTAAATCCAATGGAGAAGCGAGAAGAGCTTTATCGGCCAATTCAATTGCTGTAAATAAGGAAAAAGTAACGGAAGATTTTGCCCTTTCAAATGCGAATTTGATCAACAACCAATTTGTGTTATTGCAAAGTGGAAAGAAAAATTATTTTGTAATTCGGTTGGTTTAGTTGGAATTGTTTAATCGTTTAAATGTTGAACCGTTTAATCGAAACTTCAGTTAACCGCATAACCGAATAACCAAATCAACTTTTCACAAAACCATCAAATTACAGCCTCGAATATCGGAATTGTCAAAACGTCCCAAAACTTCAAAGGAGTTATTGGGATTTTTTTTACCCAAATCTTGCGTGGCAATAAAAGAACAAGAGTTTATATTGGCCAAATCAATGACGTTTATTCCACCCGTTTTTCCATCATTTATGAAAGTAAGTGCATCTTCGGGATCCCGAATTAGAATTTGCATCCAAGAAGGGCATTCAAAAACACCATTACCCAAAGAATAAGCTTGAGATAATAATTCGGTCATTCCATATTCAGAATGTATAGCCGTAACCCCAAAACCTTTACAAAGTTGGTCGTGCAATTCTTCACGAATCATTTCTTTACGTTTTCCTTTCATCCCGCCCGTTTCCATGATAAAGGTATTATTTAATTGGAACTGCTGATTTTCAATCAAATCCAAAAGAGCATAGGTGACACCTATTAAAATTACGTTTTGACCTGATTTGTCAAGGGAAATTAATGTGTCAGTTAAAGATTGATACTCATTGAGGTAAAAGCCACTTTGGTGATGGTTAGTTCTCTCAATTAAATCCTTAAACATATATATTAAGGAAGAACCTTCGCGCTCAAGATAGGATGGAAGCAAGGCCAAAACTACATAATCTTCAATATTTCCATAAAATTGTGCAAAGCCTTTTCGGAAACTTTCTTTATAAATAGAACTATCGGTTACACAATGCCTGCTGGTGATTTGTCCTGATGTTCCGCTACTGGTAAAAGTTTCCTGAATGGCATTGGTATTTGAAACTACGGTATGACTTTTAAAAAACTCAATGGGCAAAAAGGGAATTTGCTGTAGCGATTTAACTTCATGTACAGTCACTTTCATAAAGTCGCAAAATGCTTTATAAACTAAATTATTTTCATATTGAAAACGAAACACTTTAAGTGCTATTTTCTCAAATTGTTTTTGGTTAGAAATGCTGAATATGTCGGAAGTTGGAATCAAGAATTCTTTTTTTGCAAATGTAATTAAATATTAAAAAGGAGATCAATTTTACTTTTCAATTCTAATTAAAAACGGAAGAATTTGATGATTCACCTTAAAATTATCATAAATAACCGAAATGATAGTAGTATCGATAATATTTAGACTACATTTGAGGAATTATTATAAAAAAGTACATATGAATATTTTTGTTGGAAGTCTTCCTTTTAGTATTGAGGAAGTAGATTTAAGAGAGTCTTTCGAGGCTTATGGAGCTGTTGATTCAGTTAAAATTATTACAGATAAATTTACTGGAAGAAGTAAAGGATTTGGATTTGTTGAAATGCCAAACGATGAGGAAGCTCAAAAAGCTATCGACGAGTTGAATGGTGCAACTGTTCAAGGACGTGCAATTGTGGTTAACAAATCAGAGCCAAAACCAGAAGGCGAAAGAAGAAGTTTTAACAACAACAGCCGAGGAGGAGACTCAAGAGGTGGATATGGTGGAGGAAACAACAGAGGTGGTGGTTATTAATCACTATTTTGAATTTCACATTCATTCAATCTAATATAGTTTAGACTATAAAAAAACCGTTCTAATTGAACGGTTTTTTTTGTGCCTATAAATAAAAAAAGCACCAGTTGTAAAACGGATGCTTTCTTGAGTATTTCGAAAATTATTATTTTTTCTTTTTCGCTGCAGGAGCTTTCGCTGCTTTTGCTGCTTCTTGAGCTGCTTTCATAGCTGCACGAGAAATTCTCACTTGACAAACAACGGTGTTGTCTGGGTGGATTAATTTATAGCTGTCAGAAACTAATTTCGTAACATATAATTTATTCCCCATTTCAAGTTCAGAAATGTTAGCCTCAATAAAATCCGGAAGATTTTTAGGCAACGCTTTCACTTTTAATTTACGAGTGTTTAAACGTAAAACCCCTCCAAGTAAAACTCCGGGAGAAACACCTGTAATTTTAACAGGAACTTCCATAGTGATTTCTTTGTTATCAAATAATTGAAAGAAGTCAATGTGTAAAAGTTTGTCTGTAACAGGGTGAACTTGAACGTCTTGTAAAACGGCATTGTACGATTTACCATCACCTACTTCAATCACAACGGTGTGTGCGTTAGGAGTGTAAATCAACTTTTGGAATGCTCTTTCGTCTGCTGAGAAATGAACTGGTTGATCTCCTCCGTATAACACGCAAGGAACCGCTCCAGCATTACGTATGGCTTTAGTAGCAACTTTGCCCACGCTTTCTCTTTCTGATCCTTTAATTGTAATCGATTTCATTGTAAAAATATATAGTTAATAATTATAAAATACTGTTTTAGGCAAAAAGCTTTAGGCTTTATGCAAAATGTAATTCCGGTCAGTTTTATGCTTATTGCTTAAAGCTTAAGGCATATTGCTTTTGGTTACATCAAAAATTTTCCACTAATGGAAGTGTTGTTTTGAACCATTCGCATTACTTCTGCAAAAAGTGGTGCGCAACTTACCACTCTTATTTTCTTTGATTCCTGATGTAAAGGAATAGAGTCGGTAACTATTAATTCAAGTAATTTTGAGTTTTCTATTTTTTCATAAGCACCACCTGATAATATCGGGTGAGTACAAATGGCTCTTACACTCAAAGCTCCTTTTTCAATCATTAAATCTGCGGCTTTCGCCAATGTGCCTCCGGTATCAATCATGTCGTCCACAAGGATAACATTTCTACCTTTAACTTCACCAATCAACTCCATTGTGTCAATTACGTTGGCAATTTTTCTTTGTTTGTAACAAATTACAACATCAGATTCTAAAAATTTAGAATAGGCGTAAGCTCTTTTTGAACCTCCCATATCAGGAGAAGCTATAGTCAAATTATCTAAATTTAAACTTTTTACATAAGGCAAAAATATAGTTGACGCAAACAAGTGATCTACTGGTTTTTCAAAGAATCCTTGAATTTGATCTGCATGCAAATCCATGGTCATAATTCTTGTCGCTCCTGCGGTTTCTAACAATTTCGCAGTCAATTTTGCTCCAATTGGAACTCTAGGCTTGTCTTTTCTGTCTTGCCTAGCCCAACCGAAGTAAGGAATAACAGCAGTAATATGTCTTGCCGAGGCTCTTTTTGCAGCGTCTATCATCAGCAACAATTCCATCAGATTATCTGAACTTGGAAAAGTAGAGCAAACAATAAACACTCGAATTCCTCTAATTGACTCTTCGTAAGAAGGTTGGAATTCACCATCACTATATTTAGAGAACGTAACTTTACCTAACGGCATTCCATAGCTTTTGGCTATTTGTTCCGCCAAATAGACACTTTGGGAACACGCAAATATTTTTGCATCTGGTTCTTGATGTGACATTTTAATCAATTGTTTTATTCCTTGACCCCCTTTATAATTAGGTTATTTTATAAACATAGACCTAAATAGTATAAATGCCTCGGATGTAGTTAGTTAGTTGTGTTTCGTTTTACCGAGCTGCAAATTTAGTAATAAAATTGAACTGGGAAAGGAAAATTTAGAGTATTTTATATATTAAATGTAAATATAATTTCTACATTTGCACCGTGTTAAAGGAATTGAAGCTCGTTTTTAATAACATTCTTCTCTTTTATTGCGTTTAAATAGTGGTTTCATTACTAATATTTATTGTCTGTCAAGCCCGAATGGCGGAATTGGTAGACGCGCTGGTCTCAAACACCTGTGGGAAACCGTGCCGGTTCGACTCCGGCTTCGGGTACAAAAGCGTTACTGAAAAGTAGCGCTTTTTTTATTATGGCAGTTTACTAATTTATCCACTAACTCCCACTGCATCAGATCCCAAAAAAGCAAACAAATTACTTTATTTAAATATTTTTGTATCTTGCAACCGATTAAATAAATAACACCCTATTTTAAACAAATTGTAATTTTATTTATATGAAAAAAATTATACTTTTTATATTTCTTGTTTCCTCAGTAGCATTCTACGGACAAATCTCAGGATTAAATCAACCAACTGTAAACAACAAAGTTTGCGATGATAATTACGACGGATTTGCATCGTTTTTAATGACTGCGATTTCAGGTGAAATTGTAGGCCAAATTACACCAACTTATTTGGTTACTCACCATTTAACTCAAAGTGATGCTGCATCAGGCGCTAATCCATTGCCAAATAATTACATTAATACTGTTGTAAATACTCAGATGATTTTTGCAAAAGTGATTAATATTACTACTAATCAAACTCAAATTGTTACTTATAATTTAGTGGTGAACCCAAGACCAGCAGTGATCACTTATTCAATGAATATTTGTGACAACGATGGAACGGTAAATGGAATAACTACAACTACCCCATTGTCAAATTTCAATCCGTATTTTTCAACTAATAATCAATTTGCCATTTCCTATTTCAGAACGCAAGCTGATGCACAAGCAAATACAAATGCTTTAGTTCAAACCACTCCTTACACTAATATTAATCCATACCAAGAAGTACTATTTGTAAGAGTTCAATCTAGTGCCGGTTGTTTCTGTGTTTCACAATTGATATTAATGGTTCAATCTTGTTTAGTAGTTTGTACCGGTCCTACATCATTAACAGCATCAAATATTACGGCTACTTCTTCAGTATTAAATTGGGTTGGCTCAAGCGCAACCAATCAATATGAAGTTTATGCCGCTTTAGAAGGGAATACATTTCCAACAGTCACTACTCAAGGAATTATAGTAAATAGTTCACCATATGTTGTTTCAAATTTACTTTGCAACTCTGTTTACAATATATATGTGAGAACAGTTTGTGGTACTAATGGAAATAGCGCATGGGCTGGACCATTAAGAATCACTACCCTACCTTGTGGGCCAGCAATTGGCCAGCCAGTAAATTTAACTCAATGTCAAAATAACGGTCAAGCGTGTTTTAATTTAACAACAAATACTTCAATTATTTTAGCCAATTTAAATCCTGCAACGTATTCCGTTTCCTATTTTACATCGCAAACAGATGCAACTAATAACACCAATGCAATTACAAATCCTAGTCAATATTGTATAACAACGGCTTCGCAAGTTATTTTTGCAAGAGTAACTAATTCAGTTGATAATACGTTCCAAGTTATCGGTTTTTCAGTTGTTGCCTCTGAATATGAAACAACGGTTCGTGTTCTAGCAGACATGACTCAGTGTGATGACAATAATGACACCGTAGTTACTTTTAATTTAACCACAGTTCAAGCCCAAATAAATTCTACTTACGTTTTAGAGTATTATACTTCTTTAGCAAATGCTCAAAATAGAATTGTCCCAGTTACAAATCCTGCCGTATTTAATGTGGGCACACAATCGCCATCAACCGCCATTTTTGTTAGAGAAATTAATCCTACAACATGTGATAGAATTTATAAATTTAATGCAATTGCCTACGCAGTTTGTAACAATGCCTATGTTTGTAATACCGCCAATTCATTGTGTAGCGCTTTAGGTGTTCCTTTTGCAAACACTCACCAAGGAATTCAGGCCGAGGCAGGAAATAGTTACGGATGTCTTGGTTCTAGACCAAATCCAACTTGGTTTTATTTACCAATAAGCAGAGCTGGAAACATTAATTTAATGATCCAACAAAGTACTGATATAAGTTTTATGAATACCACAGGAAGTTTGGATGTTGATTACATTTGTTATGGTCCATTTACGAGTCCAACAACTCCTTGTAACGGGCAATTAACTGCCGATAAAATTGTAAGTTGTAGTTATTCTGCTTCAGCAAATGAATATCCAGTAATTCCAAACGCACTTCCAGGTCAGTATTATTTAATTATGACAACTAACTTTAGTAATCGTGCGGGATTCATTAAAATCACTGAAATGCCAACTACTGTTGGGGCAATTAATTGTTCTGGATTGCGTTTGAATGCCTTTTTAGATATGAATTCGAATGGAACCCAAGACACAGGTGAACAAAATTTTCCATTAGGACAATTTCATTATGAAGTGAACCAAAATGGGAATCCTCACCACATAGTAGCACCAAACGGGATTTATAATATTTATGATATGAATCCTGCCAATTCATACCATCTAAGTTATACAATTAACGCTAATTACACAGCCAATTATACTGTCACACCCGCTTCCTATTCTAATGTGAATATAGTACTGGGATCGGGCATGCAGGTATATAATTTCCCTGTTAGAGTTACCAATAACTACATTGATATAGCGACTATTTTAGTGCCAACGCAACAGCCTAGACCCGGATTTACCTATACCAATAGAATTATTTATACCAATTTAGGAACACAAACTGTAGCTTCAGGAACCCTTACTTTTAATAAAGATGCTCGAGTTACTATAACTGCAAATTCACAAACAGGAACTGTAGCAACACCAACGGGTTTCACTTATAATTTCACCAACTTGCTACCATTTGAAGTTAGAATGATGACGGTAACTATGCAAGTGCCAACAATTCCAACAGTTGCTTTAGGAAATATATTAACTAATTCAGTTTCAATAACTCCTTTAACTGGGGATGTTGTACCAGCAAATAATGCCGCTTCAGTTTGTCAATTAGTTGTGGGTTCGTATGATCCTAACGATAAAATGGAAGCGCGCGGGGAACAAATTTTGCATTCTAGCTTTACAGCAAATGATTATTTGACCTATACCATTCGTTTCGAAAACACCGGAACTGCTAGTGCTATAAATGTTCGCGTGAACGATGTTTTAGATTCTAAATTAGATGAAACTTCTATTAAAATGGAAAGCGCAAGTCACGATTATGTGATGGACAGAATAGGAAATAATATCAATTGGACATTTGATAATATCGAATTACCAGCAACATCAATGAATCCGTCTGCATCGAAAGGATATATCCAATTTAAAATCAAACCAAAACCTGGATATGCTATTGGGGATATAATTCCTAACACGGCGTCTATCTTTTTTGATTACAACCCAGCAATTATAACCAATACATTCCACACCCAATTTGTAGCAGCATTAGCTATAGATGAATTTGAAAATGGAAGTTTTGTATTCTACCCGAATCCTGCGTCAGATTTTGTAACTATTTCATTAAAAGATACTGCAAATTCAATTTCAACAGTTACAGTTTATGATGTACTAGGAAAAATGATTTTACAGAAAAAAGCAGCCAATTCAATAATCACAGATACGGTTGATTTATCGTCGGTAAATCCTGGGATTTATTTTATAGAAGTTCAAACCGAAAATAATACCAAGGTGGTTAAGAAATTACTAGTTAGGTAATTACATTTATAAGAATTTAAAAACCCTCAATCGAGGGTTTTTACTTTTTAAAGCAATTGTTGGTATGACAAATAATAATTCCTTAATTTTGAAATATTAATTTTTATTACAAATGAAAAAGGCCCTCGCTTTACTAGTACTTATTTTGATTTCTTCCTGCCAATACTTTGGCGGCGAAGTGCCATCAAAAAAGGAGTTATTAGACAAAGAATTGAAAGCTATTAATTGGAATGAAGTAGATGAGTTTCCGTCCTTTTCAGAGTGTGATAAAATTAAAGACCAGAGAATGCAAAAACAATGTTTTTTCGAATTTCTGACTCAAACGATCCAAGAGAAATTAAGTTCAGATACGCTAACTACACTTTATCCTGAATTAGATACCATTGAAGTGAAAGTTACGGTGTTTCCAAATTCAACTATGAAATTTGAACCTCAATTTCCGAAGGACAGTACCGCTTACGATTCTATTAAAGTGGATAGTATTCTTCAATCCCGATTGGTGAATTTCCCTAAGGTTTACCCTGCAACAAAAAGAGGACTTCCTGTAAAAACGCAATTTATTTTGCCGGTAATTATAAAATCAGAATAGTTATTTGGGTTTAAATACCAATACAAAATAACTTCCAATTACCGCTGGTAAAACTATATTTAAAAACCAAAATAGTGTACTAATAAAAACTACAATCCATTCATTTACACCTAACATCCCGAAGAAATACAAAGCCACACTTCCCTTTACGGCAAAATCCAAAAACTGAAAAGTAGGCAATGACGAAGCTAATAAGTACACCGCTGAAATGGTTGCCATTAAAGTAAAATAGGGCAATTGCACATCAAAAGCCAAAAATAAAAAATAGTATTGATGAGAAAAAATTAAGTAGCGACAAACCGCCAAGTAATTATTTTTTCGGTGAATACTTTTGGGAATTTCGTTTATTTTGAGAATTAAATCAGTAATCGAATACCCCTTTATTTTTAACTTCTTTAATCCAAACCCTAGAATTAGTAATCCTAAAATTCCAAACAAAAGTAGTAATACCCATTTGCCGTAGCCTAAATATAAAAGACCAAAAATTCCAAAAACAACACTTAGAATCAATTGGATTCCATTGCAAATCAAATTTAAAAATACAATATTCTTAGCTTGAGATTTTTCGTAAAACAATGCTTTTCCTGCGTATTCTCCAATACCATTTGGAGTAAATAATCCAGCTGTTAAAGCTCCTAAAACTTGTTTTGTAGCATCAAATAATGATATTTTATGGAGGTAAGAAACTAAATTTTGCCATTTTAGAATTTCAAAAAACCGATTCAATACGCTTAATAATAATAGGAAGGAAATCCCTAAAAAAGATTTGTTTTTGTTGAATTTTTCTATAAAAAGCACCCAATTTAATTTGTCATTATGGACCAATTGGTCATAAATGAAATAAAATGCACCCCCTAAAATTAAAAGTTTGATTAAAAGAACAAGTAATTGTTTAGCTTTGTGTGAAATTGATAGCATTAGAATAGTCTAAATAAAAAGTAAAATAGTATAGTGCGCTAAAGTACTAAATAAACCCTGAAACGAATTCAAAATTGACAAAAGAAAGAATCATATTAGGAATAGATCCCGGAACTACAATCATGGGATTTGGTTTGATTAAAGTAGTGGGGAAAAACATGGAGTTTTTGCAATTAAATGAATTGCAATTATCAAAATATGACAATCATTACCAACGATTAAAAATCATTTTTGAGCGAACTATTGAGTTAATAGAAACCCACCATCCCGATGAAATTGCTATTGAAGCACCGTTCTTTGGGAAAAATGTACAATCCATGCTTAAACTCGGTCGAGCACAAGGAGTGGCAATGGCTGCCGGACTTTCAAGAGATATTCCCATAACAGAATACGAACCTAAGAAGATAAAAATGGCCATCACCGGAAATGGTAATGCTTCAAAAGAGCAAGTGGCAAAAATGTTGCAACAACTATTAGGACTTAAAGAATTACCTAAAAATCTCGACAGTACGGATGGATTGGCTGCAGCGGTTTGTCATTTTTTCAATTCAGGAAAAACAATTGGCGATAAAAGCTACACCGGCTGGGATGCGTTTGTTAAGAATAATGAGAATAGAATTAAAAAATAACTAAATTAGCCTAAAGTAATTTTCCATGAAAAATAGTATTTTAATTCTTATAATCGGACTTTTAATTGCTAGTTGTACTTCATCAAATAATGATTCATCTGACAGCAATTCAAACCGCCTAGATCGATTTAATTTACTGATTGATGATGTTAATTTTGGACTGCCTAACAGTCAAGATATAAATTATCAGGTTACTGTTTCCAAAAAGGCAGATATAATTTCTTTGATAATGACTAATGGCGATTTAAACAATACCGATTCCATGTTAAATATGAGTCTAAACTTTACTAAAAATGGAAAGTTTCTTTCTGGAACACTATTTTTTAATAGCAATAACTTTTTTAATCCTAGATATAATAATTTCATTGACTTTCCATCCAATTTTTTTAATTGTACACTCTTAGAACTAGATGAAGTTAACAAAAGGGTTAAGATAAATTTTGAGGGGAAATTATATGAAAATATAAATTATATAACCTCAGATTCAAGGCAAATTAGTGGACAATTAAATTTACCCTATACCGATAATGGAACTCAATCAGATCCATTAGTTGTTAACGGAATCGAACAATATTGTAGAGCAAATATTAATTCAGTGTCTTGGTTTGCTCGATTCGAAAATAGTTATAGTGCATTCACCGATGAAGGAGCCTATAAAATTGAAACTCATTTTGTCAATTCTCCAACTCCTGGGAATTACAACTTCAATTCTTCAAGTACTGGTAATTATGTAAAATTTTCAAAGTACAATCCAATTACAATGACCTATGATTATTATACTATTTCAGGTCAAGTTGGATATACTTATCGAGAATATCATGGATTCACTTATTACTCGTTTATCGGAACTTTTTCGTTTACCGCTACTAATCCAAATAATCCTGCTGATATTATTCAAGTAACTAACGGTGTTTTTAGATCGTATCAACAATTTTAAGAACCTAATTATGAAACAGAGCTATTATTTACTTTTCATTTTCAGTTTTATTTTATTAGGCTGTTCAAAAAACAGTACTGAAGTTACTATTGTTGAGACACCTGTTGCGAACTTTCAATTTTTTGTTAATGGGAATCTATTAACGGGTACTTTTACATCGGCTTATAAAAAATTGCACACTATTCATTTAGGAACCGATAGAAATGACACCTCATTTTTAATCTCCTTTGATGAAAATGGCCATTTTGGTAAAATTATTTACACTTATCAAGAGCCTATAAGCGGGACTTTCAAGAAATTCACGACTTTCAGAGACAACAGTTCAAGCAACTTCAATTTTCAATTAATCTCCTATGATGCTGTGAACAAAAGGGTAAAAGCTAATTTCTCCGGATACATCTATTTTGATCCTACAAATTTAAATTCCGAATCAAAATTCATTAACGGAAGTTTCGATTTGCCTGTCAAGGAATATGTTCCGCCGGTAGCCAATATTATTAATGAAGCCAAGATCAATGGGGTTTATTGGAGAGCAACTAATAAGTTTCAAACTAGGGAAGTTGGAAATTATAACAATATTACTGTACAATGCCTTAATGATGAGGTTTATAAAATAATGATTTCATTTCGAGATGAACGGGGAAATACAACATTGCCTGGAGTTTATAATTTTACAAATACTGATGTTGTTAAAAAAGTACAAATTGCTAAATACAATCCTATAACCAGGTCCTACATTAATTACAATTGTTCAGGAAGAGTGACTTTTATAAATATCTGGAATTATTGCATTCAAGGAACTTATAATTTTACAGGAGTAAATCCTTCCAATCCAAGTGATACTATAACCATTGAAAACGGAAACTTTAAATTAGATTACAATCCGTTTCTCTAATTTTTAAGTACTAGATTTATTCTTTTTATTTACTTTAATATTTAATTTTTGGCTGGAATCTACATTCATATCCCTTTTTGCAAACAAGCATGTCATTATTGTGATTTTCATTTTTCGACTTCCATGAAAAAGAAAGACGCAATGATTTTGGCTCTTGCCAATGAAATAAAGTTGCGCAAATGGGAGTTTGAAAATCAAATTGTAGAAACCATTTACTTTGGTGGCGGAACACCTTCAATTTTGCAGATTGCAGATTTAAGATTTTTGATTGATGAAGTATTCAAAAATTACTCAGTTATTAAAAACCCCGAAATTACTTTAGAAGCCAACCCCGACGATTTAACTGAAGACCGAATTATCGAATTGTCAAAAACCAAAATCAACCGATTGAGCATTGGAATTCAATCCTTTTTTGAGGACGATTTAAAGCTAATGAATCGGGCCCACAATGCAGAGGAAGCAAAAAAATGTTTGGAAATGGCAACACAATATTTTGATACTATTTCACTCGATTTGATTTATGGAATCCCAGGAATGACGAATGAAAATTGGAAAAAAAATATTGAAATGACTTTGTCTTTTGGCATTCCACACATTTCAAGTTATGCTTTAACAGTTGAACCTAAAACCGCTTTGCACAAATTAATTCAGACAGGAAAAATTGAAAAACCAAATGATGAGCTGGCCCAAGAACACTTTTCTATTTTGGTAGAAATGCTTGAAGCAAATGATTTTATACATTACGAATTGTCGAATTTTGGAAAAGAGAATTACTTTTCGAAAAATAATTCTTCGTATTGGCTTGGAAAAAAATACATTGGAATTGGACCTTCTGCTCACAGTTATAATGGCATTTCTAGAAGTTGGAATGTGTCTAATAATTCACTTTATATAAAGGCAATTCAAGAAAACCAACTTCCAAATGAAGAGGAAACCCTCACCATCACCGATCAATATAATGAATATATTATGACGGGATTGCGAACCATTTGGGGCGTTTCATTGGATAAAATCAAAATGGATTTTGGAATTACGTATCTCGATTATTTAATGATACAAGTTCAGAAATTCTTAAATGACGATTTGGTTTTTATTGAAGACAACGTTTTAAAATCCACCAAAAAAGGCAAGTTTTTAACGGATGGAATTGCATCAGATTTATTTTACTTAAATTTGGAATAGCTTAACCGCTAAGTTTTTTAACCGCAAGGTTCGCAAAGATTTACGCAAGGTTCGCAAGGATTTAAGCAAATTAAACTAAATTAGTATTAGCCATAAAAATGAAATTTAATATGATAACAGAAAATGAATTATCTAAAATAGTATTTAATTGTGCTTTGAAAGTCCATCAAAATTTAGGCCCGGGTCTTTTAGAAAGTGCTTATGAGGAGTGCTTATTTTACGAACTAAATAAGACGGGGTTAGAAATCCAAAAGCAAAAAGCTTTGCCTTTAGTTTATGAAGAAGTAAAGCTTGATATTGGATATAGAATTGATATTATAATCGAAAACAAATTAATTTTAGAAATAAAATCAGTTGAAGCTTTAAATGATATTCATTTTGCCCAACTGCTAACTTATTTAAAATTAACTAATTGCAAACTTGGGATGTTGATTAATTTTAATGTAGCTTTAATCAAAAATGGAATAAAAAGAGTTGTAAATAATCTATAAATGCTTGTGGACTTTATGTTCTTTTAATAGGCTATTTTTTTCTTTGCGACCCTTGCGTAAATCTTGGCGTACTTTGCGGTTAAAAAGATTATTTTGATATTTAGATTGTTTTTTTTCTTTGCGACCCTTGCGTAAATCTTTGCGAACTTTGCGGTTAAAAAGAATGTGTTACATTTATTGAGTTTAAAAAGAATATATACATAATATTGCGTTTAATTACTATGCTAGCAAAAATAAATAATTTCGAAGTCGACTTATCAAAACCAATTGATATCTCCATTTCATTGTCCAACACCGATGATAATCCAATTGCATGGTATATTGAAAAACCTGTAATTGAACCGGTTGTTTTTGGCGATTGGATTGGGAAAGTTTCAGAAGGGAAGTCCTCCACGAATTTTAATAATATCTTGTTCTTCTAAATACTCTTCAATTTCAATTTGACTTGAATATGGAACCTCTTTTTGACAATGAATAAAAATCTTTTCACGAATCATTTCTGAAATAAAGAAACGCATCGGACGGTCAGATAAATCTTCTTTGTCGTAATATGGAGGACATTCAGGAATCAATTT
>CAIJFC010000296.1 GCA_903819815.1 uncultured Bacteroidota bacterium | reverse complement strand
GACATTTTTTCAACTTCGCGACCAACAATATATTTCCCATTTTCTTCAGTAATGAAAACTGCGTCTTTGTATTCCTCTCTTGAGTTTTTGAATGCCTCAATATCCAATTCATCAGAGGTGTTTACTAAAGAAACATCAACGTGAAGTGCTTGAGTATTTAAGCCCTCAATCTTGCTTTTTGTATAAAACGTATTGGTGCCTTCTTCTCTATAAACAAAAGCACTCATTCCCAAAATCATTCCTTGATTAATCAGTTTTTTGAACGGTTCTTCGGTGGGCGCAAAACCTTTATCTTTTAGAAATTTATTCCAAAAACGTGAATACAATAAATGGCCAGTGGCATGTTCGCTTCCGCCAATGTATAAATCAACATTTTGCCAATATTTCAAAGCTTCCGCTGATGCAAATTCCCCTTCATTGTGCGCATCCATATACCGCATCCAATACCACGAACTTCCCGCCCATCCTGGCATCGTATTCAATTCAAGTGGAAAAATCGTTTTATTGTTGATTGATTTTGTGTCAACTACTTTATTATTTATGGTGTCCCAAGCCCAAACTGGAGCGTTCCCTAATGGTGGTTGCCCGTCTTCTGTTGGTAAATATTTTTCGACTTCTGGCAACGCAATTGGCAAGTGTTTGAAGTCAATCATTTGCGGTAAGCCATTTACATAATATACTGGGAAAGGCTCGCCCCAATAACGTTGACGAGAAAAAACAGCATCACGCAAGCGATAATTGATTTTGCCTTTTCCTTGGTTTATTTTTTCTAATTCTTCAATGACTTTCTTAGTTGCTTGCTTATAATTCATCCCATTTAGGAAATCTGAATTGGCAATAACCACATTGTCTTTAGAGCCGTATGCTTCTTTTGAAATATCAACATTGTTAAAAATATTCTTGATTGCTGGCATTCCGTTTTGACCTTTAAAGAAATTGGCAAACGCATAATCTCTTTCGTCTCCACAAGGAACCGCCATTACGGCACCCGTTCCATATCCAGCAAGAACATAATCGCCAATCCAAACCGGAATTGGTTCTTTTGAAAAAGGATGTTCGGCATAAGCGCCAGTAAAAACTCCAGAAATGGTTTTTACATCTGCCATTCTTTCGCGCTCGGAACGCTTTGCTGTTTTTTCAATATAGGCTTCAACAGCTACTTTTTGCTCTGGAGTTGTTATTTGGGAAACCAATTCATGTTCGGGTGCCAAGGTCATAAATGTAACTCCGAAAATGGTGTCGGGTCTTGTCGTAAATACGTCTATATATTGTTGCTCACTTTCGACTTTCGACTTTTGACTTTCGACTTTAAATGAAACCATCGCTCCCACCGATTTTCCAATCCAATTTCGTTGGCTTTCTTTAATGCTTTCGCTCCAATCGATATCATTTAAACCTTGCAACAAACGTTCAGCATAAGCCGAAATTCGCATGCTCCATTGGGTCATTTTTTTTCGAATAACGGTATGTCCGCCACGTTCAGAAACGCCATTTACAATTTCATCATTTGCCAAAACAGTTCCTAAACCGGGACACCAATTGACTTCTGTTTCGGCGAGATAAGTTAATCGGTATTGTAAAAGAATTTTTTGTTGCTCATCTGATGAAAAAGAGTTCCATTGCGATGCAGAAAATTCTTGAATTACATCGTCACAAACGGCATTTAATCCCGAAGTTTCGGGAGCATTTCCTTCTTTTTCGAAAATAGAAATTAAGGTTGCAATGTCTTCTGCTTTGTCAGAATTTTTATTGTACCAAGAGTTGAACAATTGAATAAAAATCCATTGTGTATGTTTGTAATAATCCGCATTTGAAGTTCGAACTTCCCGAGACCAATCGAATGAAAATCCGATTTTGTCAAGTTGTTCGCGGTATCTTGCTATGTTTTCTTTGGTGGTTTTATCAGGATGTTGCCCCGTTTGAATTGCATATTGTTCGGCCGGTAATCCAAAACTATCGTAGCCTTGCGGATGTAAAACATTGAACCCTTTGTGGCGTTTGAAACGGGCATAAATATCGGAAGCGATGTATCCCAGCGGGTGACCTACGTGCAATCCTGCTCCTGATGGATAAGGAAACATGTCCAAAACATAGTATTTTGGTTTGTCTGATTGATTTTTTGCAGCAAATGTTTGGTGTTCAAACCAGTATTTTTGCCATTTTGATTCTACTTCGTTAGGATTGTATTTCATCAAATTTAGGTTCTTCTAATTTATGCGGTTTTTGCTTTTGCAAATGCAAATCTGAATGCAAATTTACATTTATTGTACGAAAATTGAAACTTTGGGCGTTATTAAGTTTATATAAAGAAATTCTTTGTTATTTTTACACTTTAATTTTATGATATATGGGTTCTTCATTCGATAAGTTTCAAAAGCGCAGGTTAATTTCTTCCTATTTTTCAGTAGTACTGAGTATATTTTTAGTATTATTTTTAGTTGGTATTTTAGGATTGTTTGTCCTGAATTCCAAGAAATTATCAGACGATTTTAAGGAGCAAATTGTAATGACTGTTTTCTTTAAAAATGAAGCAAACGATAGTGTTATTAAAGCGTTTAGTGCGGAATTAAAAACTGCAAAATTTGTAAAATCAAGTGTGTATGTAACTAAAGAACAAGCTGCTAAAGAACACGAAAAAACTCTTGGAGAACATTTTACGGAATTCTTGGGCGCAAATCCACTTTATAATTCATTCGATGTACATTTGAAAGCAGATTATATAGATACCGATAATATTAGAAAAATCGAAAGCCATTTTAGATCAAATGAAATGATTGCCGATATTGTTTATGACAAACAATTGGTAAGTTTGGTAAATGACAATATCAAAAAAGTGAGTATGTGGATATTAATTATTAGCGGATTCCTAACTTTTATTGCGGTGTTGCTAATTAATAGCTCGATGAGATTGTCAATCTATTCTCATCGATTTATCATTAAAACCATGCAAATGGTGGGTGCTACAAAAACATTTATTAGAAAACCATTCATTTGGAAAAGCGTTAAATTAGGTTTAATGGGTTCGGCTTTAGCAGTAGTTTCCTTAATTATTACGTTATTTTATTTAGATTCTAGTTATCCTAATTTAGGTGTTTTAGATGAAAAATTGATGATTTCATTAGTATTGATAGGTGTTGTGGGAATTGGAGTTGCCATTACATGGATAAGCACTTATTTTGCCACTCAACGCTTTTTAAATTTAAGAACAGACGACTTATATTAATGGTTATTCTTTGATTTGGTAATTTGTTTAATCAGATTCTTACCATTCAACTTTAAAAATCAATAAATAAAATGAAAAACAACGATCAAAAACCGGAATTTCTATTTGGAAATTTAAATTACAAAATACTATTAATCGGTATTGGAGTAATCGCATTAGGGTTTATTTTGATGTCAGGCGGAGGAAGTGATGATCCAAAAGTTTTTAATGAAGCGGTATTTAGTTTCCGAAGAATTCGATTAGCGCCAACAGTAGTTTTAATCGGTTTTGGGATTACCATTTATTCGATTTTTAAATCTCCAAAAAAGTAATTGATGGATGTTTTTCAAGCAATTATTCTTGCTGTTATTGAAGGCGTTACAGAGTACCTACCCATCTCTTCTACTGGTCATATGATTTTTGCAAGTTCCTATTTTGGAATTCAAAATGATGATTTCGTAAAATTATTTCAAGTTTCTATTCAGTTTGGGGCTATTTTGGCAGTTGTGTTTTTATATTGGAAAAAGTTTTTTGACTTCTCAAAATTAAATTTTTACATCAAACTGGCTTGTGCCGTAATTCCCGCTTTAGTATTAGGGAAGTTATTTGACGATAAAATAGAAGCGGTTTTAGGTGATCCAATCCCAATAGCAATTGTCTTGATAGCAGGTGGAATTGTTCTATTGTTTATTGACAGCAGATTCCAAAATCCAACCGTTGCGGTAGAAGAAGACATTACAATTAAAAAAGCGGTGACCATTGGTTTTTGGCAATGTTTGGCAATGATGCCGGGAACAAGTCGCTCGGCTGCTTCTATAATTGGAGGAATGCAACAAGGATTAACTCGACAAGCGGCGGCTGAATTTTCGTTCTTTTTAGCGGTTCCAACGATGATGGCGGTAACGTTGTATTCGGTATTTTTGAAAACCTATGAAACTACTCATTTGAAAGGATACGAATTACTTTTGCAATCGAAAGACAATATTAAATTGTTTTTAATTGGAAATGTTATCGCGTTTATAGTTGCTGTTTTAGCCATAAAATTCTTTATCGGAATCATAAAAAAATACGGTTTCAAACCCTGGGGTTATTATCGAATAATTATGGGCATTTTTCTTGTAATTTATTTTTCTTACTTCAAATAATGCAAATTTGACTACAGCTGAAGATTATCAAAATGGACAGATTTTATTGATTGACAAGCCATTGAATTGGACTTCCTTTCAAGCAGTCAACAAGATTAAATATGCTTTAATTAATAAAGTTGGTCTTCCAAAAAAATTCAAAATTGGTCACGCAGGAACGTTAGATCCTTTGGCATCGGGACTTTTACTTATTTGCACAGGCAAATTCACCAAAAAAATTTCCGAATTACAAGGCCAAGCCAAAGAATATACAGGAACATTCTTCATTGGCGCAACTACTCCATCGTACGATTTAGAAACCGAAATTGACAATAACTTTCCGATTTCTCATATTAATGAGGAATTAATTCATGAAACAGTAAAACAATTTTTAGGAGAAATTGACCAAAAGCCACCGATTTATTCCGCAATTAAAAAAGATGGTGTTCGCCTTTATGAACACGCTAGGGCTGGGGAGGTTATTGAAATTGCATTTCGAAAAACAACTATCCATGAATTTGAAATTACTAGAATAGCCTTGCCAGAAATAGATTTTAGAGTGGTTTGTAGTAAAGGAACTTACATCCGTTCGCTTGCTTTCGATTTTGGTAAAGCATTAAATTCCGGCGCCCACTTAACCGCATTAAGAAGAACAAAAATTGGTGATTATCATGTTGAAAATGCGGTAGATGTAATTCAATTTGAAGCTAATTTATGAAGAAAATAATTACACTTTTGATTATAATAATTTCAGGATCGACGTACGCCCAAGAAATTAAAAACCGCTATTACCAGTCGGAAATAGCGACTCCATTAATAATAAATTCAACTTACGGTCAAGTGAATTCTTTGGGTAATAGAAGTGATTATCGGTTTTTGCCCGATGGATTAAGTCTTAAATTCGGTGTGGGTGTTCATCAAAAAAAGTGGGCTTCCGTAGGAATTCATTCAGGAATTGATTGGCTTGGCAGTAATAAATTAGTTGTTTTACCGGTATTTGCCAATTTTAAATTCAGTCCGAAAATAAGCGAAGACTCAAGAATTTATTTGCAATTAGGTTACGGAAAATCCATAGGGATTGGCAGAGGCAGTTTAATTGGCGATTATAGAAAAATCAGTTTAGGAGCAGAAAATGAAGATGGCTTTTCAATTTTTATACAAGTTGCCAACTTCGGAATTCCATTAAATAATTTGGATTCTGTAAGTAGTCTGAGCATCGGAATTGCATTAACTACCTTTTAATAATTCCATAATTTCCTTTTGCGTAGAAAGTCCTTTGTCGTGTAAATACCACATTTGCAATTCTGCTTTTATAGTATCATCAATAACTCCAAATTTATCTTTGTAATTCTGAACCAAATCAATAGCGCCTTTTGGTCTTGGTCCCCAATCTGCAATAACATCCAATGCGTTTTTATCTAAAATAATCAATTTTGGAATTGACTTGCTTCCATTGGTAAGAAATAAATTCATAAGGGCTTCATTATCGTCCCGAAATACAATTTTAAAATCGATGTGATCAGAAACTTCACTCATTTTATTGAATATTGGAAGTATTTGAGCCGCATCTCCGCACCAACCTTCAGCAATAACTAGCCAAATGTATTTAGATTGAATAGCTTTAAATTTAGAAACTATCGTTTGATCAATAACTATAGTTTTGTCCAAACGATGCATTCTTGTTTCGTTCAAACGGCTGTAATTAACAAGAGCTTCGGATTGAATTGCGCCTGAGGATTTTCCTTCTTGCAATAAATCCGTTACCGTTTTTCTATAATCTTGGTAAGAATAACTGTTGTTTAATGCGTTTTTTAGTATCTCTTTCATCGAAAAATTTTTACAAATTTACAAAATAACCCGTTTTTAATTATGAAAAATAACACATCCAAATAAAATACTACTTTTAGAAAACTAGAAAGGTCAAAAAAATTGCGAACACTATTTATTAAAAAAAGAATATGTCTATATTTGCATCATACAACTCAACTAAATTATGAAATACAAAAGAATTCTTCTGAAATTAAGTGGCGAAGCGCTAATGGGTGACCGACAATATGGAATTGATCCGGCGAGATTGGCAGAATATGCCGAAGAAATCAAAAAAATTCACGATCAAGGTGTTCAAATTGCAATTGTAATTGGTGGTGGAAACATATTTAGAGGCGTTGCTGGAGCAAGTAATGGGATGGATCGTGTTCAAGGCGATTATATGGGAATGCTTGCTACCGTTATCAATGGAATGGCGTTGCAAGGGGCTTTGGAAGAAAAAGGAATGTTAACCCGATTGCAAACGGCTTTAAAAATTGAAGCGATTGCAGAGCCCTATATTAAAAGAAGAGCAGTTCGTCATCTTGAGAAAGGGAGGATTGTAATTTTTGGAGCAGGAACTGGAAATCCTTATTTTACAACCGATACTGCAGCCGTTTTGAGAGGGGTAGAAATACATGCCGATGTGATTTTAAAAGGGACACGAGTAGATGGAATTTACACTTCCGACCCTGAAAAAGATTCAAGCGCAACCAAATTTGATTCAATTTCATTTGATGATGTAATCAAAAAAGGATTGAATGTAATGGACTCAACGGCATTTACATTAAGTCAAGAAAACAAATTACCAATTTTAGTTTTTGATATGAACAAAGAAGGTAATTTACTAAAAATTTGCGAAGGCAAAAATATTGGAACAATTGTAAACGTATAAGTATATTGCTGAAAGGCAATAATAAGTTAGATAAAAATGACCGAAGAAATTGAATTTATTTTAGACAGCACCGAAGAATCTATGCAAGGTTCTATTGCGCATTTAGAAAAAGAATTTCTAAATATTCGTGCTGGAAAAGCTTCTCCAGCCATGTTGGGAAGTGTATTTGTGGATTATTATGGAGCAGCGACTCCGCTTTCACAAGTTTCAAAAATTAGTATTCCTGATGCTAGAACGATTACGCTTCAACCTTTTGAAAAAAACATGTTGCAAACAATTGAAAAAGCAATTATGATAGCCAATATTGGATTTAATCCAATGAACAATGGCGATGTAATTATCATAAGCGTGCCACCATTAACTGAAGAGCGACGAAGAGATTTGGCAAAGCAAGCGAAAGTGGAAGCCGAAGAGGCTAAAATTGGAGTTCGAAATGTTCGTAAAGATTCGAATAATGAAATTAAGAAATTAGAAAAAGACGGAACTTCAGAAGATATTTGCAAATGCGCCGAAGAAGAAGTTCAGAATTTAACGAATAGTTTCATTCGAAAAATAGACGAACTTTTGGTTGAAAAGGAAGCTGAAATTATGAAAGTCTAATTTTTATTATCCCAAAATCTGTATCAAACGAATTTAATTATAAAAAAACCCATTTCTTTCGAAATGGGTTTTTATTATTTTAGGAAAATCTAGTTTATTATGCTTCGAATGGAAGAATAGAAACGTAGGATTTATTTTCACCTTTTTTCTGGAACTTAACAAGACCGTCCACTCTAGCGTGTAGCGTGTGATCTTTACCCATGTAAACATTTTCACCTGGATTGTGTTTAGAGCGTCTTTGTCTTACGATGATGTTACCAGCAATAGCAGCTTGACCACCAAAAATCTTAACGCCTAAACGTTTTGATTCTGATTCTCTACCATTCTTCGAACTACCGACACCTTTCTTGTGAGCCATGACGTATACGTTTTATAGTGTTATTATTCTTTTG